>NZ_JAAHHS010000305.1 GCF_010692395.1 Moorena sp. SIO3H5 | reverse complement strand
TCAGCGCAATTTGTTGCATTTGTTCTTGGTTACTTGTTACATCATTGTTAGTTATATCATGTTTTTTGGAACAATTATGAATAGTAGGGAATAGGTAACAGGGAACAGGGAATAGGGAATAGGGAACAGGGAATAGGGATCAGGGAACAGGGAATAGGGAACAGATAAACGATAAATAGGAGGGATATTACCTACTATTTATAAAAAACTTTTTTTGATAATTTTTTATATAAACATAATATAAATTTTTAATTATTAATTGCAATTTTTACTGTGGATCCAAGTATCCAAGCCTTTCATCCTTCATATTTAAACCTTGGCCAAAAGGCCACGCAATCTCGTTCAACCAGCTAAGCTTCAACCTTCAACCAGCTAACCTTCAACCTTCAACCAGCTAACCTTCAACCAGCTAACCTTCAACCAGCTAACCTTCATACTTCATCCTCAAACTTTGGTGTTTCCGATGGAGGAGAAGGAGCAGGAATAGGTTTCTTACCTTTGTAGAACGTTTCCAAGCTTTTGGTATCTCCCACAAACCTCCAGTGCCAAGGCTCATAACTAATTCCTTGGGGATTGTCTCTAGGAAAAGACAACTCAAAGCTGTAGAAAGCTGCATTCTTTTCCAACCACTTAAAGGCTGACGTATTCTCAAACTCAGGACTCAGGTTGGTAGCTGGTGTCATGGCATCCCCAATATCAATCGCATAACCAGTGTGATGCTCACTGTAGCCAGGAGGAGCACTTACCTCAGCCCGTTTACTAGCCACCTGTCCTCGCTGTTCCTTTACTTGAAAAAACAGGTACTTTTGCTGGTCCACCGAACGGAAACCCGAAATTGGCACTAGGGTTACCCCCTGTCTTCTTGCTGCGGCTGCCATTGATTTGTATTTCCGAGCTGCTGCAGCCTCCAGTTTGATCCGGCCATCACGGGTAATTGGTTCCAGTTGTGAGCCATTCACTTCAGAGTAGGGTAAGTGTCCCAGAATGTTATCAGCATCATTACCCGTATTGTTTAGACTAGCTTGTGGACTCTGTGAACTAGCTTCTGTCTGACTTTGAGTCGATGTTGCTTCACCCGACTTGGACTGAGCTTCAGGAGTTGGTTCCATTGGAATCAGGCTAAAGGCGATTCCTCCTATTGCCAATAGTCCAATAATTAGTAAGGTGACCTGCCAACGAGACCGGGGTTTGATATCTTGTCTATCCCTTACTGCCTCGGGAATATCATCTACTACTACCTCTGTTACCTCAGAAAGGTTTGGTGGTTCGCCCGGGAGACCTGGGTTATTCAATAGTCCACTCCTGCACTGACATCCAAATTATTACATTTATTTATTACATACTTATCGTTACTCAACATCCGATGCAGTGTCAGGGAAGCAACTGGATTACTTGACCAATCGTTCCAGAATTGTTATAGTATATCTATGAGTTCAGCAACGGTGATGGCAAGGCACAAAACCTTTGATCCAGAAGATGTTCTAGAAAAAGCCATGGAAACCTTTTGGCTTTATGGCTATGAAGGAACCTCAATGCAGGACTTGGTCAAAACCATGGGGATTAACCGAGGCAGTCTATACGACACCTTTGGTGACAAACGTTCCCTATTCCTGGCTGCGATCGCTCATTACAATGATACCTGTGTAAAAAATGCGATCGCATCCCTACAAGCCCCCACAGCCTCAAAGCAAGCCATTATCGACTTTTTCTACAACCTCATCGAAGGGGCTGTAGACGATAAAGACCATCGAGGCTGCTTGCTCACCAACACCGCTGTTGAACTGTGTCCCCACGATCCACAGACTAAATCCCGGATTGCTGCTAATCTGCGCTCAGTGGAAAACGCCTTTAAAAAAGCCTTATCCACAGCAAGGGAGCAAGGGGAAATCACAACCAACCATGACCTTCAGGCATTAGCCCAATATTTCACCAGTAGTATACAAGGGTTGCGGGTTATATCCAAAGTTAACCAAGACCCAGAAACCCTAAGAGCTATTGTCAAGGTCATACTTTCCGTTCTCGATTGAGACAGTAAATTGACAGAGTAAATCGACAGAGTAATTTTTTTTGCTCTTAATTGGAACGATTGTTCAAGTATAATCTAACCAGGAGGAAATCATGACCTTAACCCAAGACTTGATTAACCTAAATACCCAGCTTAGCGCTAAGCTACCAGAAGAAGCCAAAGCCATCATGGCAAAAGCAGGGGAAGACCTCGCTAATTCTGGCATTGTAGACAATAGCCTCAAGGTTGGCGACAAAGCCCCTAACTTTACCCTGCCTAATGCCGTCGGTAAACCTGTAGAATTGCAAGACCTACTAGCCACCGGAGCCGTAGTCATTTCCTTCTACCGGGGTCAGTGGTGTCCTTACTGCAACCTAGAATTACGAGCATTGCAGCAATTCTTACCAGAAATTCAAAATAATGGTGCAACCCTAGTCGCTATTTCCCCTCAAACTCCCGATAATTCCCTGTCCACTACAGAAAAAAACCACCTAACCTTTGAAGTACTCAGCGATGTTGGGAATAAAATTGCCAAAGAGTTTGGTCTAGTCTTCACCGTAACAGAAGAGCTCCGACCAGTTTACCAAAGCTTTGGCATTGATTTACCTGCCCACAACGGCGATAAAACCTTTGAATTACCCATTGCCGCCACCTATGTGATTAATTCCGATGGAACTATCACCCATGCCTTCGTTGATCTAGATTACACCAAGCGACTTGACCCAGAAGAAATTGTCAGCGCATTACAAACCCTGGCTGTAGCCGTATAATACCAAATCCGCTTGGTCATTACCCCTTTAGAAAAATCGCTCAAACTTTTTATGCCAGCAATCTAGGGCTATGGGGATAAGGGGGGTATGGGAACAGGATTTGGTATAAGTAGCCTGGGCTACAGTCAATCACTGATAGCTGATAGCTGATAACTGATAGCTATCAATCAACAGTCAACAGTAATTCCTAGTTTAGGAGAAATTGAACTATGTCAGAAACTGCAAAATATATTACCCTAACTTACGATAACTTTGAAACCGAAGTTCTCAACAGTTCCATTCCAGTCATAGTAGATTTTTGGGCACCATGGTGTGGTCCTTGTCGAGTAATGAATCCCATCGTCACTGAATTAGCCACAGAATTTGATGGAGTTGTCAAAGTAGGCAAATTAAATGTTGATGACTACGAACAACTAGCCAGCCAGTATCACATTGAAGCAATTCCTTCCCTATTATTTTTAAACCAAGGTAAAGTAGTTGAACGCTTTGAAGGTCTTGTGCGGAAATCGGTTCTGGTTGAAAAAATTAATGCCCTAACTAATCTCATTTCTGTCTAAAGAGGTAATTGCTCGGATAATGGGTAATTGGTAATGGGTAATCGGTAAAAAATCATTGGTAATAGCTAATTGCCCATTAACAATTATCTTTATAGACTCAAAATTTGTGGTAAGCACTTAAATACAATCAGGGATAAATTCAGATAAAATAATCATGATTGACCTATATACCTTTTCCACACCTAACGGACGGAAACCTGCTATCATGCTCGAAGAAGTAGGACTTCCCTACACCATTCACAAAATTGACATAACCAAGGGAGAACAGTTTACTCCCGAATATGTAGCAATCAATCCCAATAGTAAAATTCCTGCTATCCTTGACCAGGATACTGGTATAAAAGTTTTCGAGTCAGGAGCAATTCTAATTTATTTAGCAGAAAAGACAGGCAAGTTGTTGCCAACCGATACAGCAGCAAGAATACAAGTGATTGAATGGCTGATGTTCCAGATGGCAAGCGTTGGACCAATGTTTGGTCAACTGAGTCACTTCCGACGCTTTGCTACAGAACAGATTCCCTATGCTATCGATCGCTATGAAAAAGAAACCCTACGTCTGTTTGGTGTCTTAGATCAGCAATTAGGAAAACAGGAATTCATTGTTGGAGACTACTCCATTGCCGACATAGCTACTTATCCTTGGGTAGCTGTCTATGAGTATTTGGGAGTCACCCTAGATAACCATCCCCACCTCAAACGTTGGGTCGAGACAATGCAGCAGCGACCTGCTGTGGAACGGGGCATGGCAGTTTAAAGGTTTGTTGAAAGTTCAAAGTTGAAAGTTCAAAGTTGAAAGTTCAAAGTTAAAAGTTCAAAGTTGAACCTTATTAATCCTAGCTGGGCAGTGCCTACCAAGCCAATTGCCAACTGATCTGATCTGTCGGCTGCACTGCCCACACTACATCAACTAAAATGCTGGTCTAACACTATTAAATCTGGTGTATTCTAATCAAGGATTTCAAAAGCTTTTTTAGTGTTTACTCAATTACACAACAGGCGGATTTTTGTGATTATTAAGCTAATTTCGTTAAAGTAAACTTGACCGTGGCAAATTAAATTCGCCACGGGTCGCACCCCAAAAATTAAGAGTTTATAAACTTGGCTTACAAATAAGTAGGTGGGCTTAATTATCTGTAAAATACCGAGGGTGCATCTCGCTTTTTTACAAACATGAAATGCACCCAATAGCGAATAGCGATTAAGTTCAACTGGAACTACTGTGACAAGCAAACCAAATACCTATCAGCCCTTTAACCCCAACCAAGTCTTTTCTCTTAACAGCAACCCAGGAGCAGACCACATAATCTACCTAGACTTTGATGGTCACACCACCACAGGTACTGACTGGAACGATTACCACGAACATCCTACAATTATAAGCCCTGCCTATGACACGGATGGGGATACTTCAAATTTCTCAACTGCTGAGAGAGAGAGTATTTGGCACATTTGGCAACGGGTGGCAGAAGACTTTATTCCCTTTAATGTGAATGTGACTACTGCCCAACCTTCCGATGACCAACTCAAAAAAACCAGCGATAGTGATTCCCAATGGGGCATTCGCGTTGTGATTGGCGGAGATGGTTCCTGGGCTGGCCCACCTAACCTTGGTCTGGCTCATCTTAATTCATTCAACGACAACATTGATACCCCTACCTTTGCTTTTTCAGAGAATGCGGCTGCAGACAATCAGGAGTTAGACGTAGCTGAAACTATTAGCCATGAAGTCGGTCATACCTTGGGTCTTAAACATGACGGTCAGTTCAGCAACGAGTACTACGAAGGTCATGAAAATGGCAGTGACGAAACAGCGTGGACTCCTATTATGGGAAACGGCATTAACAATCTAACTCAATGGAGCAAAGGTGAGTATACCGGTGCCACCAACAAAGAAGATGACCTAGAAATAATCACTTCGCAAAATGGTTTTGGCTATCGCGAGGATGATTATAGCAACAGTCTCATCGGTGCAGCAGCGCTATCCATCAATGATGGTGAGGTAGAAACTTATGGCATTATTGAACAAAATACCGACATTGACTGGTTCACCTTCAATTCAACAACGGGCAACATAGACCTATATATTGACCCTTTTGAGCGAGGACCTAATTTAGACATTCTGGCTAACCTATATAATGCATCCGGTCAACTAATTAGCTCTTCTAATCCCATCGGTTATCTGTATGCTAGCTTTTATGTTGACCTCGATCCAGGACAGTATTATCTAAGCATTGAGGGTACTGGCCAAGGAGACTTAGATACCGGATATAGTGATTACGGCAGTTTAGGACAATACTCTATTACTGGCACGATTGCTTAAATCCTTCAATATTTAGCCTTATAAACTTTCCTCAACATCTTCCGGAATCAAAAGGGATGTTGAGGATTTATCGTAATCCATAAGAGTTAATTTATAGCTAATTTTTTTAAAAAAATAAATACCTCAAATATAGCGTTTCTAGGACTCATGAGGTACACATTATTTTTTACCTCTTCCCTCTTACCTTTTCCCTCTTACCTGCTCCCTGCTCCCTGCTCCCTGCTCCCTGCTCCCTGCTCCCTAAAAACCAGAAATTTGTACCTCAAAAGTCGCAGAATTGCTATATCTTGACATATATGGATGTCAGGGAACAGGCCTAAAACTAATACTAAATCCGTGAAAGCATTACAGCGCCATGATTATAGCTTACTTTACCAATCAGCTCTGACAACTGTGATCATTAAGCTAATTTCGTTACGGTGCGCTTGACCTAAGCGAATTAAATTCGTCACGGGTCGCACCGCCAAAATTAAAAGCTGATAAACTTGGCTTATAAAAATTATAAAATTAGGTGTGGTTGATTACGCTGTAGATGTAGTAAAGCTGAAAAAAAATCAATTTTTTGGGCTAATTTCTATTTCTTTTCACAGAGAAAAAAGTCAGGAGTGAATCATGGGTACTTTCGAAGATTTAGGCACTTTCACCAGCAATCTCATCAGCCGCAATCGGGATCTTAGGATCTTAGACCGCACTGATGTGTTTAAGCTTAGTATCTCAAACAACGGTCAAATTAACCTCAATCTATACAATATCAGTGCCGGTGATCATGCTAACTTCAGACTCTATCGGGACACTAACAACAATGGCATTTTTGACTTTATCGACCAAAAGGTAGCTAGCTATTTCCAGGGTGGCAATGCTAACAATGTGATCAACTACAGTGCTACCAATGGCACTTACTCTGCCCAGGTCAGACCCTACGCTTCTGGTAGCAATGACATTGTTTCCGATGATTTAGAGTTATCTGAAAGTACTAGCACTACTGGAATTACTGCAACTACCAAACCAAATACCTATCAGCCCTTGAGCCCGAACCAAGTCTTTTCCCTCAACAGCAATCCAGACGCAGACCACATTATCTACCTTGACTTTGATGGTGATACTACCACAAATACCCTATGGAACCAGAACTTCGGGAGTTCCATTGTGACCCCTGCCTATGACACGGATGGGAATACTTCAAATTTTTCCACTGCTGAGACAGAGACCATTTGGCGCATTTGGCAACGGGTGGCAGAAGACTTTAGTCCCTTTGATGTGAATGTGACTACTGCCCAACCTTCCGATCACCAACTCAAAAAAACCAGCGATAGTGATTCCCAATGGGGCATTCGCGTTGTGATTGGCGGAGATGGTTCCTGGTATCAACAAGGTATCGGTGGTTTGGCTTATATGGATTCATTCAACTGGGGCACTGATACTCCCGTTTTTATTTTTTCAGAGAATCGCGCTGGAGGTAGTGAGAAAGCCGTGGCTGAAGCTATTAGCCATGAAGTCGGTCATAGCTTGGGTCTGACACATGACGGTAATTTAACCAACCACTATTACAGTGGTCATGACAATGGCAGTGTCGAAACAGGGTGGGCTCCTATTATGGGAGAGGGCAACGATAGAAATCTAACTCAATGGAACAAAGGTGAGTATACCGGTGCCAGCAACCAAGAAGATGACCTAGACATCATCACTGGGCAAAATGGTTTTGGCTATCGCCTGGACGATTATGGTAACAGTCAAATCGCTGCAGCAGCCCTATCTTTCAATGATGGTCAGGTAGAAACTTATGGCATCATTGAACAAAATAACGACATTGACTGGTTCCAGTTCAATTCAACAACGGGCAACATAGCCCTAGATATTAAGGCTTTTGAACGAGGAGCTAATTTAGACATTCTAGCTAGACTATATAATGCTTCTGGTCAACTGATTAGCTTATCTAATCCCATCGGTTCTCTGTCTGCTAGCTTTAATGTTAACCTCAATCCAGGACAGTACTATCTAAGCATTGATGGTACGGGTCTTGGAAACTTAGCGACCGGATATACTGATTACGGCAGCTTAGGACAATACTCTATTACTGGCACAGTTGGTTAGACTCTGCAATCTAATGCCTTAGACGCTTTTCTCAACATCTTCGGGAGTCAAAGGAGATGTTGAGAATTTAGAGTAGTTAGTACGAAACTACTCACCTATTTTAAAAAACTATATAAATACACAAAAGCTCCCGGTTGTATGAAACTATCAATCCGCTCAGCAATCCGATCCAACTCAGACAACACCGCTTCATTTTTCTCGGGCTTGCCAGCATTAGAAAACAAAACCCAGACCCGCTCTTGACCACGAAGCTGCTGAATATCCTTGAGATCATTTTTCCCTAAAGTATAATCCCCCTCTGAGTATACATACTTCTGGGCATAGTATCGAAATTGATTTTCACCTTTGTAATAAATATAGATCTTATCGCCCAATTTTTCCTGGGATTTAATATACTCAATTACTGGTTTAATCTCAGCTACCAACTCCGGCTGAATCATCAAATTACTAGCCCGCAATAGGGGAGGGGATAGCAATAACCATAGCACCATCACGCCCACAATACTCAAAATTATATGCTTAAAATTATGGGTATAATTATGCTTATAATGGTTAGAGCGCCATTGAAGGATTAAAAAAGCCACCCCTTCAGCAATAATCAGGATAGCCAGAGGGGCGAGAAACAAAACCAAACGTTCCCGAAAGGGATATTTATGTAAATAACTGGCAACTAATGTGATCAGAAACGGAGCAGTTAGCACTAGTAAAATTACCCTATTTCTGTGGTAAAGAACCACACAGCCTAATATAAAGGCAACAATAGCAATGCCATCAGTAAAGCCAAAAAAGCCCAAGGGTCGATAGAAGAATCGTCCCAAAGCATCCAATAACCAAACTAGATCGAATAGAGAATCTGGAAATCTATCGTTCCAAGAACTGATGAGATTATCATTTCCCATGGTGCCGCTGATGGTTAGCCCATAAAGTAGCCCAAAACTCCCTAGCCAAGTAGCATAAATCCCGAAGCGGTTGACAAGGATAGTTTTAAACCTATTCACTGGACTAATCAACAGATAAGCCAGTTCAATGCCAGCTAAGACAAAAACAGCAGGATAAGACACCCAAATCGCCATTGCTCCGAGTACACTGATTTTAATAATCTGTCTTTGCCTGAGAACTTGCTGACCAATTGGGATAAGTAATAGACAAAGCAACAGTGTTACCATCACATCACTGGAATACTGCTTCAGCTCCGTAGCATAGTAAACCGTGTACCGCAGACAGGCAAAAAATGCAATCGCTATCGTCCCAGCCATGGGCGAAGCGTAGCGATTAGCTAATCGATAGAATGCCCATATAGACACAATACTGGATACAAACGGAAACAGCCTCAGGGCATATTCACTATCTCCAAATAATTTACTAAACAGCTTTTCTAGCCATAGAAATCCCGTTGGTGCCGCTTGATTGTAGTCCAGAGGAGCAAGTAACTCTCCATAAGAACGGTTGACAATATTTAGCGCCAGCGCCGCCTCATCTCCCCAAAGGGAGCGATTATTCAGGTATTGAATCAGGCGAATCAATAAACCAAATAGGCAAAAAAGGATAGAGATATAGGTTAATAAATGATTTAATAAATATTTCCTAGCCTGTGGGGTGGTTTCGGTAGTATTCATAGTCGAGTGTGGAGCCCGGGCGCGAGGAGATGGGGAGATGGAGAGATGAGGAGATGGGGAGATTGTTAATTGGTAGCGAAGCAAGGGTTAACCTTCAACCAACCTTCAACTTTAAACCTTAAACCTTAAACCTGCAACCTT
>NZ_JAAHHS010000304.1 GCF_010692395.1 Moorena sp. SIO3H5 | reverse complement strand
TACCTAAAGACGATAAACCTTAGAATAGCAGAATTTAAAACCAGTCGTTCTGTTATACTAAATTCTGAATTAACCGGATCTAATCCTCTTGAAAGTAGTCAACAACAAGCTAGGGAAAATCTTCAGTTATCTGAGTCAATCGACCTCAGCGATCAGCAGTCAATAATTATTGAAAAATTAAATTTTATTGATGAAATTATCAACAAGTATGCGCCACCAAAACCCGACAAAAACACCGCAGCATTGATTCCCATAGACCAAAAGCCAGATAATCAGATTACTAATGCCAGTCCAAGACAGGTTATCAAGCAAAATTCCAATCTTCGAGAAGCGGCTTATTTGGAATCAGACAACAATTCATCTCGAAATAATCAAGGAGCTAACTCCAAGAAAGTAACGGATAAAACCGGTGTATTACCTAGGTCAATTGTAGGAACAGTCAAAAGAATTCAGCAGGAACTCGATCCACGAGCTGAAGATAAAGTTGTCAAAACCTTTCGTCGGTCTCAACGTAAAACCGTAATCTCTATTAAATTTATCCTAATTTTAACTATTGTTCCTATTTTAACTCAGCAAATTTCTAAAACGTTTCTAGTTAGTCCTATAGTTGATCACTTTAGAAGTAACCATGAATCAGCTATTTTTTTAAATTATGAGATGGAAGAAGAAGCTCTGGTAGAGTTAAAAAAATTTGAAGAAGAACTCCACTTTAGAAGCTTACTGGGGTTTACTTCTAAACTATCTGAGGAGGAGATGGAAGAAGAGATTAAGCATAAAGCTAACGAACTGGCAGAAGACTATCATAATCAAGGTTCCAATGCCATTAAAAATATTTTCGCTGACATTATAGCTCTACTTGCTTTTGCCTTAGTTATCATCAACAGCAAGCGAGATGTAATTATTTTAAAATCGTTTATGGATGATATTATCTATGGGCTTAGTGATAGTGCCAAAGCGTTTATCATTATTTTGTTTACCGATATCTTTGTAGGATTCCACTCTCCCCACGGTTGGGAAATAATCCTAGAAGCCCTATCCCGACATTTAGGAATACCAGAAAGTCGAGAGTTTATATTTTTGTTTATTGCCACATTTCCAGTTATCTTGGATTCAGTCATAAAATATTGGATTTTTCGCTATCTGAATCGGATATCTCCTTCAGCAGTAGCTACCTATCGCACCATGAATGAATAAATAATGAGATAGCAGTCAAAGTAAAGGTTAAAAAATATTTTTGTTCCCTACTCCCTACTCCCTACTCCCTACTCCCTACTCCCTACTCCCTACTCCCTACTCCCTATTCCCTACTGCCTGACCCAATTCAAAACTATTATATAAATTTTTTCGATGTTCAAACTTTCCAACTTACACATTGGGAATAGACATAAGCAATTGTTTCAGACATGATTGACCGCACTCCTTGACTAGAAACCCACCACTGTTTTGGTTCATAGTCAAGAGAGTTAGCAGCTATTGCTCCAACTTTGATCTCAGGAGCAAGAACTTGCTTAAATAGCATCCAACTTCTGCGAGTATGAACATCAAACGAATAAAGATTAATCGACTTAATTGATTCATCAGACGTTAATAGCCACTCCCTTAACGCCTGAACCGATGCTAAAGTACGATTGACAGTAACATCTGGTGCTGGAACAGCAACTAATTTATCTGGCTCAAAACCCAGTGCAATAAACGTTGCCGCAGTCAATTCAGCATAGCTTTTATACTCTGACAGATAATATCCTTTGCGCAGAGGAAGGCCAGTGGTGATTAATTTTTGATAATTACCCCGATCAAATTCTTCCATGGCACCTTTTAACGCATAGTCCGGTAGCCATCCTTCTACTACTAAAGCATCAGCCTTAATCGGAGAATTAATCGACAAAAATGGGTGGATATGAGTTAACATAAAGAGACTACACGTAATAATCAAAAAAATATTCACAAACCATCCTTGAACCGTTAAACCCCACTGTTTTCGCCTACATACTAAACGCATGATTGGGACTTTTTATGAAAAATTATCTCGTCAATAGTCACTAGTCATTAGTAACCACAAATAAATTATTTTGTGGTCACTAATGTACGGTATAGTCTACGGTATAGAAAACCGTGGTCACCTAATCACTGATGACTAATAATAACTGATGACTAATAAGGTCTAGAACATCTCACGTTTCTACTACTTACCAATCAAAGTCCCATCTGTCCGGATTTTTTGAAAAAGGATGATCGTCAGTCCCCTTGCTTCCTTCGTTTATAGTATTGTTTTTTGGTAATTGACTAATGAGTAGTAGCTGATTAATTTTCTACAGGCTTCTTTTTGAGATATTCAAAAACCGACTTATCACCAATATCAGGTGGAATCGGTTGCAATACTTTACGCAGGGCAAACACCATAAACAAAACCGCCCAGAGTCCTAGCAGAATCATCTCCCAATCTGTAGACCAAAATCCCACGATATGTCCCAGTAAGAGCATAGGGACTAGGGGAGTTAGGAATTTAGTTTCCAAGCGATTAAAGCAAAATGCTTCCTTGAAATAAATTCCGGTTAACGCTGCAAAGGTAAAACCAATTCCGAATAGAGAAATAGGATGGTTATAAATGTATAGAGCAAGGGGGTCATTGCTGGAAAATGCCAGTACAATGGCGGAAATGCAACCAATGCCCCAAAAGATTTGTAGTAGGCGGTGCAGGGGAGCTAGATAAATATGAATGGTGACTAAGCTAACCCCTAGGGCAAGGCAGAATAAGCCATAAAGAGGAGTCAGGAGATTTAAAATACTTGGGCTAGCTCCCTGCAATAGAATTAAATTACTCGCGATCGCAAAGCTCAAGGCTGCTACCACTAAGCCAGCACGGTAGATAACTACGCCAATGCGATCGCTTTCGGTAATGGTAAATTCGCCAAACTGACCTTGGTAAACTACCGGTTCAGACGGTTGTAGTGATGTGGTCATAATATCCTGGAAAGGAACTCTGTACTGTTAATATTCTAAGTTTCAATGCTTAATTCAACTGTATCTCCCCAATCCAGCTGTAATTGAGACTTAGCACTCCCACCGTTAACAGCGATTTCCACCCAACCATGACTACCAATTAGGGCAACGAGCTCTCCAAGTGGGCAATTGCTGTAGGTTTGAGTATGGGGGATAATGCGATCGCTTATCTTAACCGACCAAGTTTTGCCATCAACCTCAGCTCCTGGGATATTGGTGATTAAATTACCAAAATGGTCAACATATTGGATAGAACCAATAATTCCATCATCAGTTAGTGTTTTTGTTGGTATATCTAGCCTTACCAAAGTGTTTGGCTCAATTACCTCTCCCAAGCTTTCGATTGCTAAGCCACTAGCCAAGTGAGCTCCAACACTAGCAAAGATATCTCGACCATGAAACGTAGTGCTAGGGTTTATCGTGCGCCAGTAGTCTGAGTTGGTTAGCTCAACTGCTGCCATGACTGGGTATTGCTCCAAAACTCCACTGAATAGACCATTATCTGGACCAACCAAGAAACCCTGTGAAAGTTGGATAGCGACTGCTCTGCGGTGACTGCCGACTCCTGGATCAACCACCGCCACATGAACTGTCCCAGCTGGAAAGTAGGGATAAGCATTGATCAAATTAAACCGAGCAGCCCCTAGGTTTTGAGGGGGGATTTGGTGAGTCAGGTCTACTATAGTCAAAGTTGGGTTAACTTGGGCAATGACACCCTTCATCACACCCACATAAACATCTTGTAAGCCAAAATCACTCAAAAGAGTAATAATCCGATTGTCAGGCATTGTTATCTCAAATCCACTTGACTGATGATCATATCCCTTCTCGGGTAATCGGTAATGGGTAATGAGCCAGAATTGTTATGAGCTTTAAAGGCTTATAACTTTAAACCTTAAACTTTCAACTTTCAACATTCAACTTTCAAGCGTCAACCGCTTCTTAAGGCTGAAGTATGAAGAATGACCTATGAAAGCTCAAGGTCAAAACTCAAGCCTGAATGGATGAGTTAGCATAAGGATTAAATTAAATACTACTTCTTAAGGCTAATCTACCCTAGAGCAAAGGTTCACTAATCATGTCTATGGACACATTACTGACAGAGGTATGGAAAGCTTGGAATAGCCACAATGGCTGGATGGCTTGGAATTTGTTTCTAGCATCAATACCATTAGCTCTTAGTTTTTGGCTATTCCGCAGTAAATCTGGCTTACACTCCGGATTATGGTGGATAGGTTTAGGAGTTTTTATCCTATTTTTGCCCAATGCGCCCTATCTGCTCACCGATGTAATTCATCTAATTGAAGCCATTCGCAGCAATTACTCAGTATGGACAATTACTCTAGTTGTTATTCCCCAACATGTGCTAGTTATCCTAACCGGTTTTGAAGCTTACGTTCTATCTGTGATTAACCTAGGTGAGTATTTGCAGCAGCAAAGGTTAGGAAAGTTGATAGTCTCAGCTGAGTTAATTACTCATGCTCTGTGCGCCTTTGGTATTTATCTAGGACGATTCCAACGGTTCAACAGCTGGGACTTGGTTGCTCAACCCAATAGCTTAGTCAAGGGCATGATTAATGATTTAACCTCGAAAGGTCCACTACTAGTGATGGCCGTAACCTTCGTGGTGCTGACAGTATTTTACTGGATCATGAAGCAAATAACCTTAGGAATTATGATGAGAATGCGCCACCAACTTTCTGGCAGCGCAGCTTCTAGATAACAGATTCCTCGATAACAGATTCACAGCTTCCAAAGTTTTATGGCTGATTACATTCAGCCTTTTCTTGACTGAAATCTGGCGTAGTATAGTTTTCCCTGTTGGGGTAGATATAGCCGTCAGGTTCGTTTTTGAAGATTACACCATTGGTAACTAAACCCAGAACATTTTGACCTGAGCTTTTGAGAATTTCCATAGCCGCATTAGCGCTTGCAGAATCTGTTTTTTCAGGTCGGGCTACCAGTAAAATGCCATCAGCCATTTTGCCCAAAATTGGGGCATCAGCCATACCAGCTAATGCTGGAGTATCTATGATAACGCAGTCATACTCTCGTGAGAACTTCTCCATCAGTAAAGCCATCTTCTGAGAGTCCAGAAGAGCCACAGGATTTGGAGGGATAACCCCAGCCATCAGAACATCAAGACCAGTCATTACTTCCCGTTTAGCCTGATTAAATTTAGCCTCACCCACCAGAATATCACTTAAACCCAAAGAGTTAGTTAGTTCCCACAGATGATGTTGAGATGGATAGCGCAGATCAGCATCGATTAGTAACACCCGGCGTCCTACTTGAGCCATAGCTGCAGCTAAATTAGCACAGACATGGGACTTGCCTTCCTTAGCAACAGAACTGGTTACTACAATCGATTGCAGTGGTCGATCAGAACTGATAAATTTCAGATTCGCTTGCAGAATTTGATAGGCTTCACCGACGACAGAGCGGGGCAAATCTCTTGGAAAAATGGGGAAAACATTCTGTTGAGAGGATCTAGCAAAATAGCTTGTAATGACCAGCTTGCCGTAATCTGGAATCACCCCTAACAAGGTATATCTAAACAACTGTTTTAATTCTTTGAGAGTATGAACCGATCTGTCTAAGAGGTCGATCAAGAAAGCCGTAGCGATCGCAACTAAAATACCAGCAAAAGCTCCCCCTGCCAGAATCAGGTTGATTGGGATTGGAATCGGCTTTTCAGGAACGATCGCCTCTGATATAATACGGGCATTACCGACATTTTGATTTTCCGCAACTCTAGTTTCTTGTAGTTTGCTTAACAAAATTTGGTAAGTTGCTTGTGCAGCAGCTACCCGTCGCTCCAGTTCCCGCTGATTCTGTTCTAGTTTCGGTAGGACTCTAGACCGCTGTTTGTAAGACGACTGAGTATTCCTCAGAACAGCTAGTTGGCTCTTTAGCCCTAAACGCTGTACCTCGGACTGAACCAGTTCTGCAGTCAGTTGTTGCTGGATTGGTCCAAACTCTAACAAACTCTTAACTGGTGGCGCTGGTTGTTGGCTACCAATGACCTGGGCTATTCGCTCTTGTAGTAATTTTAATAGTGCAGCTTCCTGGAGAGCCAACTGAGCCACTGTCGGGTATTCATCCTTGAAGCGGGTGCGCTCCACTGCTAACTGAGCTTGTATCTCTTGGAGTTGTGTCAGTGCCTCCTGCACCCCAGTAGACTGGCTTAAAGACGTAGCTGCCACAGCTTCTTGTGCATCCAGACCGATCTTATTGCGCAAGCCCTCAGACTCAGCATTTATCTGTGCTAACTGAGCCTGAAGTTGAGAAATTTTGTCCTCTAATTTCGCTATCGATCCAACTGTGATGCTAGCTTCTTGTTGCAAGTCTAGTATTTTATTAGCTTCTTTGAATCTACGTAAATCCGCTTCTGATTGGCTGACAGTAGCTTCAACTTTTGGGAGTTGTTTCTCAATAAAGTTACGAGCAGCGACAGCTTCCGCTCGGTTAGTTTGGATATCATTCTCTATGTAAACCTTAATCAGTGTGTTAACGATCCTTTCTGCCCAAGTAGGATCATAGGATTCATAGGAAATAGTTAAGATGTCTGTCCCCGGAATTGGTTTTACATTCAGTTCTTTTAAAATGAACTCAGGAGAGAGAAATTCACCGTTTTCATCCCTGAGGTTGAGAGCTATGATTGTTTTTTCTATAATTGGTCTGGAAAGAATAATTTCTACTTCCGTAGATAAGGCGTCGCTCTGACGATCAACATTATCAATCGTGCCAGTTGAATTATCAGCCCCGGTCAAAGAAGAAGAATTATCTGTCTTTAACAACAGTTGAGCTGCTGCTAAATAAGCAGTTTTTTGAGAGAAGGCATACCATGCCGCCAGACCAAAAACACCACCAAAGGCTAGGGTAGCTGGCAAAAAACGCCGCTTAAAAACTAGCCAGTATTTATGAAAATCTATTTCTTCTGAATAATCTATAGCTTCCATAATTCCTCAGGAAAAAAAATAATACTCACTAAAAAAATTAGTAGATTACTCACCCTTTTTTCACCGTTAGAAGCTAGGTATTTATTTTAGGTATCTATCTATAGTTAGATACTTTTTTGAACAAAATAAATTATGATTATGTTGGTTAAGTAAATTTTATAAAATTATAGTCCAAAAAAAATAAAAAAACAAAATAAATTTTGCTATCGTTTATATTTTTTTGTAGTGTTAATTTTCCAAGTTTTTTCGGTAATGGGTCTCACGGGGTGACAACAAAGATCAAACCTAGATAGGTGTTGGTATTAGGTATTAGGTATTAGGTATTAGGTATTAGGTATTAGGTATTGGGGAAAATGAGCGCGACTCGTGTTGTTGTATTTACCAGCAGTTGAAGCAATTTTCACCAATTCAAGTTCATAGATAGTTTTAATCAATCCATCCCGCTTGACAATTTTACCATTAACCTAACCCCATTAACCTAACCCCTGTAAGATTTTAAAGAGCGCTTGTCACCCCCTGAGACTAAAGTCTGTCTGGCTTTACCCTTAGAGGGCGAAGCATTTGTATACAAACTGGCACTGTTGGAGCTACTGTTTAAGCTACATATCCAGGTACAAATACTTCGCCCCTACCGACAATAGGTTTGGGTAGATTTAGCTAGCGTGTTGTCGATACCAGTCGATAGTATTCTTCAACCCCTGCTTAAACTCCATCTCAGCAGTGAAGTTAAACTCCTGCTTGGCTCGTTCAATATCCAGACAACGGCGAGGCTGACCATTGGGTTTATCAGTTTCCCAGACAATTTCTCCCTTAAATTCCATCAATTCGCAAATCAACTCAACTAAATCGCGAATTGAGATTTCATAGCCTGTACCCAAATTAACTGGCTCTGGCTGATGGTAATCCGTGGTAGCCATCACAATACCCCGTGCTGCATCGGTTGAGTAGAGAAACTCACGGGTAGGACTGCCATCACCCCACGCAGGCAATGTCATTTCTCCGTTTTGTTGGGCTTCATAGATTTTACGGATTAGAGCAGGGATTACGTGGGAACTGCTGGGGTCGAAATTATCTTCCGGACCATACAAGTTCACTGGTAACAGATAGATGCCATTGAATCCGTACTGTTGCCGATAGGCTTGTAGCTGGACTAAAAGAGCTTTCTTAGCAACCCCATAAGGGGCATTGGTTTCTTCGGGATAACCATCCCAGAGGTTATCCTCTTTAAACGGTACTGGTGTGAATTTGGGATAGGCACAGATGGTACCAACACAGACAAATTTTTCCACACCAGCTTCATAGGCGGCATGAATTAGCTGAGTACCCATCATTAAATTGTCATAGAATAGCTCAGCTGGCTTTTCTCGATTAAGACCAATGCCACCAACGTGAGCAGCAAGATGAATGATGATATCCTGCTGATCCACAGCTCTTTGACAGTTCTCTAAAGAACGCAGGTCATAATCAAGCGATCGCGGAATAGTAATCTTCTGTGCATCCGCTCCAGCTTTACACAACTGATCCACTACCTGACGTCCTAGAAATCCAGCTCCACCAGTAACTAGAATCCTCTTATTACTAAGATCTAAACTTTCCATTTATTTGTCATCCTTGCCTAGCTTTTGGAGAACTATCACCGTCTGGTGCATCGCAATGCAAGCAGGAATATACTGAGTCATTATTCAACACAAATCCTATCGATCCGGATTTGTGGTTGCTGATGTATTCGCTTGCACCAACGATGCTACCTTCACAATCAGTCATAGACTAACGGATTAGTCAACCATTGTAGCTACACCTTGACGGATATAGGCTTGATCATTCAACGGTTTAGTACTCTTGCCGTTAGCGCTCGACAGACCCAAAGCTTGTAAATCCGCTTCTACCATTAAGGCTACCAACTCCTCAAAGGTTACAGATGGCTCCCAATCCAGCTTCTGCTTTGCCTTGGTGGGGTCACCAATCAGTATATCTACCTCAGCAGGGCGCAAATAACGCTCATCAAACTCCACATAATTATTCCAATCGAGATTGACATATTTGAAGGCAATCTCTAAAAACTCCTTAACTGAGTGGGTTTCACCAGTCGCTACCACATAATCATCTGGTTTATCTTGCTGGAGCATCAGCCACATGGCCTTGACATAGTCCTTCGCGTAACCCCAGTCTCGCTTAGAATCAAGATTACCCAGGTAGAGTTTTTTCTGCTTACCTCCGACAATTCGGGCAATTGCTCGGGTAATCTTGCGGGTTACAAAGGTTTCCCCTCGACGGGGTGATTCGTGGTTAAAGAGTATACCATTGCAGGCAAACATGCCGTAGGATTCACGATAGTTTATAGTTTGCCAGTGAGCATAAACCTTAGCACAGGCATAGGGAGAGCGGGGATAAAATGGAGTAGTTTCCATTTGGGGTATCTCCTGTACCTTCCCAAACATCTCAGAAGAACCAGCTTGATAGAAACGCACGTCGATACCGGTGCGCTGACGATAGTCCCGAATCGCCTCCAAAAGTCGCAGAGTACCCATTCCCACCGAGTCAACGA
>NZ_JAAHHS010000303.1 GCF_010692395.1 Moorena sp. SIO3H5 | reverse complement strand
TTTTTTTTTTCCAGGCATGAGACGGCATGCGTGATCCGGGTTCCTTCGTGACTTGAGTTCAGACGTTGGCTCCTTCTTATCTGCTCCCTGCTCCCTGCTCCCTGCTCCCTGCTCCCTGCTCCCTGCTCCCTGCTCCCTGCTCCCTGCTCCCTGCTCCCTGCTCCCTGCTCCCTAAAACCCAGACATTTGTACCTCACAAGTCGTAGAAGTGCTATAATTCTTAAAAGATAAGGAGAATTATTTGTTGCAACACAGCAATCTGGAATTTAAGTTTTTGCCTGAACATCTAAGAAATGGTCAGGTTATTGATATCCCATATCTAGTAAAACGTCTAGATGCTGCCAACGAAGCTCTTAAAACAAAACCATTGGGATATACACTTGAGTCCTTAACTGAATTTAGCCCTGTTGTTAAGGAAAGAAAGCGTTTGCGTGAGACGAATTTTCATGCTTGTCATGATGATCGGGAAAAACTTGATATTCAGTTGAATAATGCCTTCTACTTTAATTCAGAAAATGTAGACTTGGGCGATCCAGATGCTCAAGCTATTTTAGAAGCAGCCCATGATTTCCTTTATCAAGGCGATCACAATCGACTTTGGTTGCTGCCTGCCTTTGTTGAAAGGGAAACTATTGCTCATGTTGCTACTTACCATCAGCGTTTACTGCCCAGGGGCCGCGTTATCGTTGTTAGTCCCGATCAGAAAACATTGACAGCAGCTGCACCTCATTGTGATGTTGTTATCGATCAGTGCCAGGTTTTGGAACAGATTAATATCAATGCATTACGAGAAGAGGGGTTTTTACCAAAGCAGAGAAATGTTTGCTTGAGTGGAAAAGGAACGACACTTTTAGCTGGATTCATTTGGGCTATGGCTCATGGATTAATTAATGATAAAACCTATATTGGCCATACTGATACTGATGAAATCAACTTAGATTTTTATGGACCTTATTATCAGACAGATTCAAAAGAAAGACGTCGTGTTAGTCCATATAGACCTGCCGAGTACATGGCAGCAGCAGCGGCATACATGCCAAGCTCTCATCAAATCTCTGTTGTTCAACCTGCCAAAGCAGGTGTGCGAAGAAAAGGGGAAGTCTGCTTGCCAGCATGGATGATGATGGCTAATACGACAATTGGAGATGCCAAAATGAGGCAGATGGGCTTGGAGCTTTGTCGCGTTGCATGGCCATCTCCTGGAGAAGCAATTGTTTGGGCACCTGTGTATCGAGATATGCCATGGCAGGGAACAACGGGGTTCGATTTGGATCGGTATGCAAAGGCGTTTTATATTGAGATGGGATTTAGTGGCCTTGGAAGTAACGAGAATTATGCATTTGTACAGGTAGGAATTCCTGCTCCCAAAATTGAGAGCTACGGTGTTAGAGAAGTAGATGATATCGGACAAGCTATATGGGCAACAAGTATTTATTCAACACAAGAGCAGTTTTACTACCACCAGTTAATGAAAGAAGGATCAGCCGAATTCGCTCCGGGATATTCTGATGATCTGATTAAAGCATTTAATGAACAGTTTGCTGGTGTAGAACTGCGTGTACCATTCACATGTCCTCCTGAGATTTTACAGGATGATTCTGGAAAACTCTATATTGCCTCTGAGGATTCTAATCCAAATAGAGCAATGTATTGTGCTGGTCCATTCTATTATCCATCACCAACAAGAATGTTGGAAATGGGAGTTATCAATTTAGATAAAGTCAGAGAGGTACCGAATCTGAGCACAAGTGGGAACAAGTTGCCTGGTAGTTTGGGTTGAGCCTTGCCATCTATCCCAGAGTCCATATAGACTCATCTAGAATGGTTAGAGCCACACACTAAACTATGCATCGCATCGCCGCTACTCCAGGAGGATGGAACCCTGAAGCTGAAGGGGTTATCTTCATCGAACAAACCCCAGCACCGATTATTTTCCTGACTGCTGCTGACACGGATATCCAAACCCTAGCCGCATCGGTATCCCAACTTCCGCCAGATTTCCCAGCTATCCGAGTCGCTAATCTGTTGCAGTTGCAGCAACAACTAACCATTGATACCTATGCTGAGGATATTTTAGCCAAAGCACGGATTATCATTATCAGATTATTGGGGGGACGCTCCTACTGGTCTTATGGCTTAGAAGTGGTGAAAGAAACAGTAGAACAAACTGGCGCTACATTATTGGTTTTACCAGGAGATGACCGACCAGACCCTACCTTAACTAGTCACTCCACAGAAACTATTCCGATAGTGAATCAATTATGGCGCTACTTTACAGAAGGCGGTGTTGAGAATTTCACTAACGCTCTTAAATTTGTGGCAGATGTATGCTTGGAGCAAACCAATAATCCACCACCACCAAAACCTGTGCCTCGGGTTGGGGTTTATCCATGGCAATCGGGGATAAGCAAACAACCTACTAGCAATCTTAAAGGCAATGTTAAAGTTGGTATTTTGTTCTACCGTGCCCATTACTTAGCGGGAAATACAGCACCGATTGATGGGTTATGTCAGGCTTTAGTAGAACGGGGCTTGGAACCGGTGCCAGTATTTGTCTCTTCTTTACGGGATCTAGAGGTACAACGGGAATTGTTAGGCTATTTCCAAACTCCCGATAGCTCTAGTAGTGCGATTGAGCTTTGCTCACGCTACGCGATCGCAGTGTTGCTGAATACGACAAGTTTCTCGGTAGCTAAGTTGGATGCTGAGGTACATCAGTTGGAGTTGTGGGAAGGGCTGGATGTACCTGTGTTGCAGGTTATTTTAAGTAGTGGCACCGTGGAACAGTGGCAGTCTGGGTTTCAGGGATTGATGCCTAGGGATACTGCTATGAATGTAGCGTTGCCAGAGGTGGATGGGCGAATTATTAGTCGTGCGATTTCCTTCAAGTCGGCGCAACGGTGGAATCCTTCTCTGGAAACGGATGTGGTGGTTTATGAACCGGTATGCGATCGCATTCAGTTTGTAGCAGATTTAGCCATGAATTGGCTACAGTTACGGCAAACCCTACCGAATCAGAGAAGGGTTGCTCTGATTTTAGCTAATTACCCCAATCGAGATGGCAGGCTGGCCAATGGGGTAGGATTAGATACCCCGGCCAGTTGTGTAGAGATTTTAAAAGGGTTACGGGATGCTGGGTATTGGGTTGAGAAGATTCCGGACAGTGGGGATGAGTTGATTGAGTGGTTGACCGCTGGGGTTACCAATGATCCGGAAGGATGGCAGTTACGTTTGGTACGACAAGAGTTGAGTTGGCAGGAGTATTGGGACTATTTTCAAGAGTTACCGATAGGGGTTCAAAAGGGAATCCGTGAGCGTTGGGGAGAGTTTGATGTTAACGGTAAAGACAACAAAGATGGCAAAGGAGAGATAACCGAGATTTCAGCATTTCCCATTTCAGGAATTCAGTTGGGAAATGTGTTTGTAGGAATTCAACCCTCTCGGGGTTATGATATTGACCCAGCTTTGAATTATCATGCTCCCGATTTGGAACCGACTGATGGATATTTGGCATTTTATTATTGGTTGCGGAAGTGTTTTGGTGCCCAGGCAATTGTTCATGTAGGCAAGCATGGGAATTTAGAATGGTTACCGGGTAAGAGTGTGGCCTTGTCAGAGTGCTGTTATCCAGAAGTGGCCTTAGCAGCCATGCCTCATTTGTATCCATTTATTGTCAATGATCCGGGGGAGGGTGCTCAAGCAAAGCGTCGCGCTCAAGGGGTGATTATTGATCATTTAACCCCTCCCATGACTCGTGCTGAACTTTATGGTCCTCTGCAACAGTTGGAGGGATTGGTTGATGAGTATTATGAAGCGCAGAGTTTGGATTTGTCTCGGTTACCAATTATTCGCGACCGCATTGTTAAACTTATCTTTGAGGAGCACTTGCACGAAGATTTAGGGATTGCAGTAGACGACATCGAAGCTGGAGAATCGGAAATTACTAATCAAATTGATGCTTATCTTTGTGAATTAAAAGAAGCTCAAATTCGAGATGGATTACATGTGTTTAGTCAATGTCCCCAAGGACGTCAATTGCGAGATTTACTAGTAGCAATTGCTCGTCATCCAGGAAAGAATCGCATCGGCTTAACTCGTGCTTTAGCTCAGGATTTAGGTTGGGATTTTGACCCTCTAACGGAAGAGTTTTCAGTAGTTAAGGATATCGCAAGAAGTAGTATAGATTCCATATCAAAATTAATGACAAGGCAAAAGGTAACAGAGGAATGCTATACTGGTAAATATACTGTTGGTGATTTGGTTGAAGTATTGGAAGAAGAAGCGTCTGAATTAGTAGAACAAATCATCACTAATTCCCCATTAGCGATTACTGATTACCGATTACCGATTACTGAAACAACAAAACAAGAATTAGATTGGATACGCGATCGCCTGTTACCAGCACTACAACAAACTAATCAAGAACTTACCCAATTGTTACGGGGATTAGATGGGAGATATGTACCGAGTGGGCCATCTGGTGCGCCGACTAGAGGACGACCGGATGTTCTGCCCACAGGTCGCAATTTTTACTCTGTTGATATCCGTGCTATTCCTACAGAAACAGCTTGGGATGTAGGCAGAAAGGCAGCTGAAGTGCTAGTGGAGCGCTATACCCAGGAAAATGGTGAGTATCCCAAAACCCTAGGGATTTCGGTCTGGGGCACATCGACCATGCGTACCGGGGGAGATGATATTTCCGAAGCTCTGGCGTTGTTGGGAGTGCGACCGATTTGGGATGGGTCCTCACGGCGGGTGGTAGACTTTGAAATCTTGCCAGTGTCTGTGTTACAACGTCCTAGGGTGGATGTGACCCTGCGCATCTCTGGCTTCTTTAGAGATAGTTTCCCCAATTTAATCGACCTATTTCACAATGCAGTCGTTGCTGTGGCAAACCTGGATGAATCACCATCAGACAATCCTCTAGCAGCCCAGGTGAAACAGGAAACAGACTATTGGTTACAGGTAGGCTTGAGTCAGTCCCAAGCGCAAATGCGATCGCACTACCGCATCTTTGGCTCGAAACCAGGAGCCTATGGTGCCGGGTTACAGGGTTTGATTGAATCTCAAAACTGGCAAGATGAGCAGGATTTAGCTCGCGCTTACATTAACTGGAGTAGTTACGCCTACAGCTCATCTTCCCCCAAGGGAGCCCCAGAAGCGTTTGAGCAGCGCCTGAAACAGATGCAAGTTGTATTACATAATCAGGATAATCGGGAACATGATTTACTCGATTCAGATGATTACTACCAGTTTCAGGGGGGGTTAACTGTAGCAGTGCGGGGGTTAACTGGCAAAAATCCTCAAACCTACTTTGGGGATAATTCTATCCCTGAAAAGCCCAAAGTTCGACAGCTAAAGGAAGAGATTGCCCGAGTGTACCGTTCTCGTGTCGTGAATCCTAAGTGGATTGAGGGAGTGATGCGCCATGGTTACAAAGGAGCATTTGAAATGGCAGCAACGGTAGATTATTTGTTTGCCTATGATGCTACCGCTAATTGTGTCGCAGACCATATGTATCAAGGAGTAGCTCAGGGATATTTATTTGACCCAGACGTGCAAGAGTTTGTCCAACAAAAGAATCCATGGGCATTGCGAGATATGGCAGAACGGTTACTAGAAGCTAATCAGCGGGGATTGTGGCAGTCAGTTGCACCAGAGACCTTAGAGAAATTGAGAGCGATCGCATTACAAGCAGAAGCAGTGATTGAAGGAGACAATTTTGGCATTTTATAGCTTCGAAAGTATAGTTATACGCTTACCTTTATTTAACAGAAAGTTGCTTTAACTTAGAAGCTACGTCTTCTGGATTTGTCCCATTGGGAAACACTAAAATCGCCTTAATTTTGTTGTTAGCAATTATTTCTGGCAAGCGATGGAATTGTTGATCGGAAATAGCAATTCCATCATAGGTTTCGGCATAATCTACTTCTTTGGTAAAATTTTTATCATTATAAGCTTGAATAAAAACTCGATCTACATTCCATTTTGGCCAGTCGGCAGCAAAATATTTTTTAGCCCAATAAGGATTATGATGACAAAGATCAAAACTAACCTTTGGGTTAGCTTGTTTCATAGCACTTATCATTTCTTGTGAAAAAGTGGTTAGCTTATTAGTGCGATTTACTTTACCTGGCAACTCAGCATGGTAACCGAGATAATCATCCCATTGGACTGCATCAATTTTAGGATATTTTTGGACAAATTCTACTAAAATATCTCTAAAAAAATTAGCCACTTCAGGAATTTCTACATCAAGAATATAATGTTCGATTCCTGGATAGGTGCGGTCAACGCCGGGTACAACCCATTTACGTTCAATAGCTAAATCAAAAATCGGGCTATTTTTATCTATTTTGATACCTTTTTCAAAATAAGCATGAACTTCCATGCCGTGTTTGTGTGCTTCATCAATTAGCCAAGTTAACCAGCGGTCGCGAAACAGATTGGGACAACTTTTATAACCAAACGTTTTTTGCATCACTTCACTAGTGTACATAGGACAAGCATTACCCCATACACCATGAATAATCGTATTAATACCTTGAGAGTGATAATGACGAACTTGTTTTCTAATCTTATCTTCACTAGCATTATTAGTTACGTTATAACGACTTATATAAATTCCTCTGATTGCTTTTTTCTCCCAAGGAGTTTGAGTTTTTTGAGGAGTTTGAGGTTTTTGAGCTGTTATTGGTGTTGGTGAAGCTGGCTGATTCTTAGGTTTAACAATTGGTGTTTGAGGTGTTTGAGGTTTTTGAGGTGTTATTGGTGTTGGTGAAGCTGGCTTATCATTAGGTTTAACAATTGACGAATTTGGTAAGGAAGGTGCGGTGGTTACGGGAGGCTCATTAGGAGCCGAAGGTTGTGGTTCGGCGGTCGTCGAATTTAAACCAGGAATAGTTATTGGTAGATTTTGAGGAATAGCTATTGGGAGATTTTGAGGTAATTTGCTAATCATGGATAAACCTCCTTGATGGTTCAACCACCAATAGCCACCTCCTAAAACCAGTAAGATTAGAGAAATAGGAATATTTGCGCATCCACATCCACTATTTTCATTCTTTTTATTCGACATACTAAACTTATTCCCTAGCAATAGTTTAATATATTATAGCAATTACCATATTCATTATGTACAAATTTATGGTTTTTATGAAACAGGTATTAGGCGAGAGTAAATAGGTAAAAATTTTTGTATATATTATAGCTATCATAAACGCTATAGTTTAAGTTATACCAAGGGGCTGAAGCCCAAAACGCTAGGTATACCTAGCGTTTTAGTCCCTTAAACTAACAGTATGCCATACTAACTCTGGAAGAGGGTGAATTTTGAGGATACTCACGCATATTCTCTAATTGTTTGGTAACCCATTCAGGATTAAAAATTGCTTTGTATATAGGGTTTTTTACCCTCAGCCATCCTTGTTGATTAACCACCAAACCCGATAGCAGCAATTCCTTGCACTCTTCGCTGTTATCCATCAGTACATCATCTCCAGCTAAAATCTGCTGATAAAGTCTCAGCAATTTGTCAGCATAGTATTTATTACTCAAAAGGCGAGCTGAGATACTTCGCAAATGTTCGGGTTCATCCTGGGATTCCCAATTATTAATAATGTGAGTGTGTACGATTCTCTCTACCCAAGATGCCTCATTACCAGGAGCAATAGTCAACCCGACCTTTACTGAATCTACTACCAACTGACATAGTTTTTGGGTCAGAAAGGGTTGTCCTCCTGTCCAAGCCAGTATCTCCTTGAGAATCGTTTTAGGGTTACCCCCTGTTTCCTCTAATCCCTTAGCAAGGGGATATGCTTCATGGAATTGAAAGTCATTTAGTTCTATGGCTTTCCCGATATTAAATGGTGTCCGCTTTTTGCTAGTAATCAAATCACTTGGCTTAGCTACCCCGAATACAGCAAAGACAATGCGATTATAGTCGGGATTAATTGCTCTTTGGTTATAGCAGAATCGGATCAGGGCTAAAAAATCCTCAACGGGAAAAGGTAAGTTGAGAATAGTATCAATTTCATCAATGAAGATAATAATTCGTTCAGTAGGAAATTTGACCAGCAGGATATCTTCCAGGAAATTACTCAATCGCTGAAGCAGTGAAAGATACTCTTCCTGGTGCCACCAGGATTGTAAATTAAAGTTACCGAATAACTTCAAGCCTCGTACCAACTCAGCAACCACTCCTTTGTACCACTGAGTTGGAGTAATTGTTTCGCTACCGATGCGCGTCATATCAATAGTACTGCATCTTATACCTTCTTGTTCTAGCTGATGTCTGATTCGCACCGATAGAGAAGACTTTCCCATTTGTCTGGGAGCCATCACATAACAAAACTCACCCCTTTTTAAGGCGTTATATAGTTGGATATCTGCTTGTCTTTCTACATAGCTAGGTGCATCACTAGCTAGACTACCACCGACTTGGTATAGAAGGTAATTGTCAATCATAAACTTGTTAGTAATTATGGTTTAGGTTACAGAAACTCAGCAAATAACTTAACTTTTTGTTCAACAAAAAAACCGAATTACTATAACGCTACTAGATAAAAAATATAATCATAGCTTGTGAATAAAGTGTGAAAATATCGTAGGTAGTGGAATTGTCAGCTTATGGGCTACGCGAACAGATTTCAGCTAGGGAAAAGATAACTTCCGCTCTCGGAAAATAGAATTATATCAAGTCCGGTTAATCACTTGAAAAATAGCCGATTTATCAGCAATAGTAATCAAGAGGTTAGATTTTCCGGAATAGACCCACAACGTAACGAAAAAATATTTAACAAAGGAATTTAACTGGGCTTTCCCTAGGTCGAGCTTAGATTAAATCCGGTTGACTAATTATCCTATGGCTGAGTTTGACCCGGTGGGTGGAATGGGCATGTTGGTGGAACGGGCATGTTAGTGGAATGGGCATCTTGCCCGTTTCAATTTCCGGGCAGCAACCTAACACTGGCGGTGCGTTACGGGGCGGACTATCCCAAGGCTGGCGGTCGAGGCGAACAATAAGGGCAAGTCCGCCCCTAAAGCACCCTACGCACCCTACTAATAATCCATTGTTTAAGATAAAATTATGTATCAGCGCATCAATAACACCGTTTTCTTAGCTTTAGTGTCCAGCATTATGGCACTCACCAATCCCACTAAAGATGCTTATCTTGATCATGCGGCATGGCATTTACACGATACTTACTGCCAGCAGAAATCCCTTCCTCTTGGGGTAAAAGCAGCTTGTTTTGTCGGTAAACCTTTACCACCTGATGCAGTTAAGCCAGTAATCGAAAGCTACACTCGTCACCAAAACTATTTCCTTTTCAGTATCTATACCACCAACTTCTGGGGTAAAAAATTCCACACAGTTGGGCTAGGGGGCAAGTTTTTGGTGTTTTAATTATGTAAGCATTCAGCTGAGAGCTCTCAGCATATGCTTATGGTGGTTTGCATAACTATCAGGTGCACAGGATTGTTTTCCCTCTTACCTCTTTTCCCCTCCCAAGAGGGGAAAAGAGGA
>NZ_JAAHHS010000302.1 GCF_010692395.1 Moorena sp. SIO3H5 | reverse complement strand
TATCCAAGAAGCAAACTATGCAGCGGCTAGTCTACTCAACGTACAGCAGTATTATCTGGTGGGTAAACCGCTGATGAGCTTTATCAGTGACGCTGAGTCTAATCGGTTCCACCACCAACTCGACCAGCTCCAGGAATTGCAACAGCTCAAGGACTGGCAAGTGGTGTTGTGTCCACGGCAAGGTAAACCTTTAGCCGTTGATATGTCTGTGTCTGTTTTCTGTGACTCTCAAGGCAATGTGGTTAGTATCCAGTGGCTGATACTTAATGTCACTGGGTTGTTGAACCGCTAAAAGAACTTGAATTCAAACACATCAGGGCTCTACGATCCGGTTTTATCATTACCGTTTCTCTGGAATTGAGCAAACCCCTGAGTAAGATCATCAATTAATTACCACAGATGGCTGATTCTTCCTATCCCCATCTTTTTCGATCATTAATTAACGTCTGTGAGCCTCTATGCACCGATTAGTGTGGCGGGAATCGGGTATCGGGTATCGGGAATCGGGAAAAAATACTGTGTACCTGATAGGTATGAAAAACCCTGTAACTATCAGACAAATTCTGTTTCAAAGGTTAAATTTTTATCTTCTAGCAGCATTTCAATTACTTCTCGCAAATTTTCCTTTAACTCGTCTAAGGTTTCTCCCTGAGAATGTGCGCCTTTAAATCCTGGAATATAACCAACGTAGAGATTGGTATCCAAATCTCGCTCAACAATTGCAGTAAATCTTTTCATGACATTCTAGTTTTTTAATTTCATAAGATGTTAACAGGTCAGTATTCAGCAGTCAGCGGTCAGCGGTCAGCAGAGATGGCGCTTTCCATGTCTTCGAGGCTGGCTGCTTCTTTACCTGGTCGATGCAGGATCCCTGATAAGGTTTCCACTGGAACATTGAGAGGAAACATTTTTACTTGACCGTCTTCGTCAATAACGAACTCAACCCTACTACCGCTGACAAGGTTAAGATGCTCCCGAATTTCTTCGGGGAGAGTGATTTGCCCGGTATCGGTTACTGTTGTGCTGAACATGGCTAGGATGCTTGTGATTAAGCTTTTACTGATAGTTTAACAAACCAATAAACTATTTTAAGAAGGCATCGAAATTCATTATCCTGTATTTTATAGCCTGTCGAAATGTTCTTAAAGTAAAGGATAGATGAAAGGATAAATATGGCATTGATTAATATCAAAATTGTTTGACCATAAAGGAATATTTTTTGATAGCATTACTTGCAGCAGTGGAAAGCTGATCAATTCCTATATCCTATATATTTTATTTTTTTGGATAGCTCTAATCAAGAATTACCGACACTAACATCCTTGTCATAGCACCTTACCGCCAGTCACCGATTATGACAAAGTGTGCCCAGTAATAGGGATGTTGGTATTTAGGGTCTTCCAACAGACTTAACTGAGCACGGCGCAGGGCTTCAGCTTTGGTAACGTTCCGTTGAGTGAATTCTTGGTAAAACTGAACCATAACCACAGCAGTGGCTTGGTCGTCAACAAACACCAGAGGGCCGATGATACTGGGTACTCTAGATCTTAGGGCTAATCCCGCTAATCCAAAAGGTGTTTGATTATTCCCTTGAGCACCTTCACAACTACTGAGAACAAGTAATTCAATCGGGTCGAATTTTTCCTGTTCTCTTGAACCCAGTAACTTCTCAAATTCCTTGGCTGTAATTTTTTTGTCCCAAGCCAATATAAATGTATCTTCTGAAGAAAACTCTCCATTGGTTGCCAAGTGAACTACAGGGAAGTAAGAGGAGTTAAGTGCGTTTTCGAGGGCTGTAGTAGTGAAACTCTGATTGAGTAGGACTGAACTCGGTATGATTGAGCTAATTTTTTCTACCTCCACCTCAACAAAGGGTAATGCTGGATAACCTAGGCGGGATTCAGAAACTCCAGCAATCAACGCTCTTAAAGGTCTTTGTAACTGGGGCTGAGGCTCTAGTATCTGTAAAGCAGGGGTGACAGCAATAGCATATTTTTCTAGTAAATACTGCTCACCGTCGTGGAGAGCTGCCATGGAAATATTTCTTAGCCCACTATTTGGCACAAATACGATAGTATTGATGCTGCTTTTAGCTAATTCAGTTTCTACTGGTTTAATAAGCCATTTGTAAACTTTATTCCCAGAAGATTTCACAGAGCGCACTGGCGTCTTTAATAATCGTTGCATCTCCCTAAGGGTTTGCTCAACTTCTTTTGCAGATAAGGGTGTTGAGTAGCGCTGCAATGGTTGACCGGGCAAGTGAAGAATCACTTCTAACCGGTCGTCCAAAATAATAGGATAGATTACTGCTGCTTGGGAATCAATCTGATCAATTTGGATTAGATTAGGATTCAAAGGAACTATCTCACGGAAGTTATTGAGTTGAGTCAAATGGAGAGATTCAATAACCTGACGAACTTTTCTAAGAGTTGGCTGGTTAGATCCAGTTTCTTCAGAATCTAAAAGTGACCCAATAAACTCCTGATAAACACTCTCTACAATCTCTCCAAAATAAACCTGTATAGCTGGATTTATCCTGGTTAAATCACTACCTAAAGATTGGATAGTATCAAACGCTTTGGCGTAAGCATACGACGCTCCTTGAGTATCTCCTTGAGTTGCCAGCAAACGACCTTTGGTAGTTAAAGCTTGGGCAAAAATGATTGAGTAATCTAGAGAGTTTCTATTATCTGCACTTTCTAATCGTTTCAAACTCTCTGAAACTGCATTCATTGCCTGATTCAACTGCTCAAGTTGCTGATAAGCAATTGAAATATTGGTCATCAGCATGGCTTGTTTGAGTTCATAGTCTTGAATCTCAAAGGAGAGAGCTGCTTGTTTCCTGGCTCTTTCTGCCTGAGAGCGCTTATTGGCTTTGTAAAGTTTTACAGCTAGTTCAGATAGCTGCGAGACATTTTGAAATTCTTGCTTTATCTGGTTAAGTTCTATCTTGGCAGAATCAACCTGGCGATTCGCGTCTACTACTAGAATTACTGTTACTATTCCAGAAAACCCAGCTCCCAATAACGCTAAAACTAACACACCAAATCCGAAACGCATCTGCCCTTTGGCTTTCCGATTCGCCTCAGTTAGTACCAGATTTCTATTCTGGGCAGCTTCCCTATCTTTCCTCTCTCTCTCTAATTCTGCATCTCGTTCCTTTTGAGCGATTTGCTCCTCTATCTGCTTTTTCTCACTTGCTGCCAGAAACTGCTGATCCTGATAACTTAAATTCTTACCCTTTGCCCAGGCTTGAGCATTCTTTAGAGTTTTACCCCGCAACAATAGTGACTGATCCTGACAATCTGAGGCCACCCAAGCCCTAAAGGCTTCGGAATAGGGACGTAACTGGGCTAATTCTTGGTTAATCCAGTCCTGATTAAAGACTTCACGGTAGATCGGGTTATAGACTTTAAGAACTGGAGAGGTTCCAAGTCTGTGCTTGACCACTAACCCAGATAACTGTAACTTGCCCTCTTCAAAACTGTTATTAGCAACAACTTCCCCCTGCTGCCACACCTGCTGATACAATTCCAACAAATAGGCAGCCCGTTGCTCATTACAAAGAATGCGATCGCGTATGGTCTTCAAGTGTTCCGGTTCATCGGTAGCTTCCCAGTTGTCTATAAAATGCGATCGCACTAATTTCTCAATCCATGCTTTCTCCTTCTCCCCCCTTGTTAAGGACTTCTCAATCCACTCCTTCTCCCCCCTTGTTAAGGGGGGCTGGGGGGGATCCCAACACCCAGAACTAACCACCAACTGACAAAGCTTTTGAGTAAGAAACGGTTGTCCTCCTGTCCACTTTACTATCTCCTCGATCACTGCCTGGGGATTACTGACATGTCCCTCCAATCCCCTGACTAACGGCTCAACTTCATGGAGTTGAAAGCCATGTAACTCAACAGCTCGGCCAATATTAAACGGGGTGCGGTCTTTATCTGCTATTAAATCCCCTGGTGTCGCCACCCCCAACAGCACAAAACTGATGCGATTATAAGCAGAATTTTCTGCGCGTTTGTTATAACAGGCTCGAATTAGGGCAAAGAAGTCATCTTTAAACGCTAGTTGCAGAACGCTATCAATTTCATCAATAAAAATAACAATCGGTTCGGCAATTTGGATCAGTAATACTTCTTCGATAAACTCCCGAAAAAGCTGTACTGGGGGAATATCTTTGTGCTCATTGAGCCAGCTGCGAAATGATAATTTCTCTTGTAGACCGAATCGGTTAATCAGGGTTTTGGTTAAGCCGCCATACCATTTCTCTGGGGTAACCTGTTGGGTTCCTAATTCGGTAATATCAATGGATGCACAAGCCACCCCTTGGTTTTGCAGCCGTTTCATGGTTCGCACTCTCAGGGAAGACTTCCCCATCTGGCGGGAATTCAAGACATAGCAAAACTCTCCAGCCAGCAACTGCTGATAAAGTTCACCGTCAGCGGTACGCACCACATAAGTACTAGCATCCGGTGGTAGGCATCCCCCAACCTGATAGGCTCCTGTACTCATGACAGTTCCCCTAGGTGGTCTCTAAAATACTGTCGATATAAATTACAACTGAGCCTGACCTGATTGCCCTGCTTTTTCACTAGCCCCATGCTGTACAACTTATAGGCGGCTATCAAGTCCAGATGCACAGGAGCGTTAGCATCAATCACCTGTAACAGTGCTTTGGCCAAGTCTGGGTGTGGTTGCAGCATCCGCCACAGATGTCGCAGGTGGTTAGCGTAGATGCCAGCATCTGTAGGAGCGGCTTGCAACAGTTGCGCCAGGGAGTCATTACCGTGGATTTGGCAGTGAGATAAGGCTTGCTGTACCAGATCAGGATGACCTCCCACCATCCCCATCAATTGCTCCACAAGGGATTCACTCCAATCCTGTCCATGTTGTCGGGCTAATTCCTGGACTTGTTCGGGGGTAAATTCTGGTAATTCAATGGGCACTCCCACATTAAACGGGGATTCATTAATATTGAGCGGAATATAAACATCTGTGGAATGGACAACCACCAACCGCAACCGTTTCCAGACCTGTTCCACTTTCCCCCGTTCGTGCCACGCCCTCAGCAATCCCAAAAATTCTGAAGCCACCTCAGGGTAGGGAAACACTCGGTCTACTTCATCGAGACATAAAACCACGGGAGCCCCAGCTTCAGGGAGAAGATAGTTCTCAAAGTATTCGGTACAATCGACTTTAGCGGTGGAAAAGTCTTCATCCCAATAGTCTCTCAACCGATTCGGTATCTTCAAGGTTTGACCAACAGTGATACAAAACCACTTGAACAATCCATCGACATCGGTTAAGTCATTGCTATGGGCTAAGTGGAAATTTACATAGGCCTTTCGGTAGCCCTTCTCGGCAAACTGATCCAACATTCTCACCATCAGCAATGTCTTCCCCATCAGCCTCGGGGCTTTAATCCTGACCAACGCACCGGGACCTAAAAGGGCTTGATAACAAGACTGTTCAATGGGAGGACGTTCAACATAAATCAATGAAGAGTCTTCCTCAGGGCAGTGTGTGATCACTACTTCTGAGTTTACTGTCCCATGGCCTGACGTATCATTGCCAATGTCGTCCTCAAAAAATGCGATCGCATTCCAGTCTTGCCCCAATTTTTCACTAATTTGTTGAAAATGCAGGTTATATACAGCTTTCCCATTCAGATAATTACTGACGGTTGATAGAGATAGTAATAACTCGTCAGCTAAATCTTTCTGGCGAGGGAAACCGTTGCGTTGAACCGCTAATTTTACCTGGTCAATATACTCTGGGCGAACTCTAAGTGAGCGTGGCATGGTCTAGGTGAGATGAGCTAATCAAACTATAACGCTCTTTCCTAGGGAGTTAGCCCAACTCAGCTACAACTCAGGCATAACTCAGACCCGGTGGTGCGTTACGGGGCGGGCTGTCCAAATCCTGACTACGAAGCGGAACATGAGAACCCCCCCTAACACACCCTACTGGACTCTTGCCTATTGCCTTTTGCCTATTGCCTTTTGCCTTTTTTCATCCTACTGCAAATTCTGTCAACTTACGTGCGTTGGGGTCATGATAACCGATGACAATTTCTGACTTAGGTACTCCCAATTCTACTAGCTCATTGGCTACACCCACCTCACTACCATCATGTTGAATCCAGATTTTTTCTCCTTTAATATCAATATGGATCAACGAACCACAAACTCGGCGGTCACCTTCCCAGCCAACTGTTACTAGTAAATAATGATCATCGTTGTGGTCAAAAACTGTAAATTGTTCAATCTCACCATAGGAAGGTACAAACTGGTTATGTCGAGCTAATACCTGCTGAATCCATTGCCGATACTGGTTCAATCGTTCCACTGTACAACTACCTCCTCGTCTGGATCAAAAACTACCAATTTTACCTTGTATTCTTTCACACTTAACTGTGCTAGCTCCTCCAGAAAAAAGTTGCGATATACTTTGCTCGGTACGGCTAGAAAAATTACTCTATCTGGCTCTGTGACCTTTAAAACAACGCGATAATTCAGCAATTGTCCGAGTGCCGTGTGAAATTCTGAATTCCCGAATTTAATAATTGTTTATTGTTACTTATAATAGTTTTAAGAAAAATAAATGTGTATCATATATCAAAAATTTGGATTACAACAGTTAAAGCCGATCTAATCGGGAAAATTATTGTCATAATTGCATAATTAATATGCTTTAAGCTCATCAAGCCTAAATTTTTTGTATTAAAAAATACAAACAAAACCTCCATCCAAGGTAATTCTTAAATCGGTAAAGTTAATCGTCTCTTAAACTATCCCTTGATCAAAAACTGATCAAAAAGGGCTCAAATGAGACTAAGTCAGGACAAACGACCATGACGGGATCGGCAGATGAGCAGAAGAACTACCATAATTCTGAAGCTGGTATTTCCTGAGCTGTTATCTCCGTGTGCCATGTTGTAATCAATTTGTCATGAATTAGTAACACCCCTGAGAAGAGACGGTAGTCGTGTTGACTTGATCCAGAGGCGCGCACCAAAGCGCGAATTTAATGCGCCAAGGCCAAGTAAGAGCGTACCTATAAAAACCCTGATTGTGTGTGAGGAAACCCTGTGAACAGATCAAAAAATTTGTGGCTCTCTGTGCTAAAGTCCCCTACCTTGTTTGTTGGGGCAACCCTATTGATTTCATCCTCAGCGGTAGCAGCAACTGAGGAAGCTTTGCCAGAAGAGACAATCTCTCAGGAATCCGCTGTTAACCCTACCAGTACAGTAGAAACACTGACGATAGAAGCACTCCCTGAGGTCACCTCCCTAACTCAGTCCGTTCTTCCCTCTGATCTGCCATTAGTTGCTGATGCCTCTACTGGGGATACGGTTGAGCTCAGTAATTCTACTATCAATAATTCTATTATCAGTAATTCTACTATCAGTAATTCTACTATCAGTAATTCTGCTAGTGATTCAGTTACGTCATACGGTGATGGGGAAACTGTCGAGGATAACTTGATGGGACCGGTGACTGGTGTGTCTCAACTGAGTGGACAGACTGTAGAGGATGACTCTATGGAACAAGTCACTAATGTGTCTCAACTCAGAGATGTTTCCCCTGGAGATTGGGCTTATGAAGCATTACGCTCTTTGGTAGAACGCTACGGCTGTATTGCTGGTTATCCCAATGCTACCTTCCGAGGTAACCGAGCCTTGACTCGCTACGAATTTGCTGCTGGTTTGAATTCCTGTTTGAACCAGATTGAGCGTTTACTGGGGGGCGTCACCGCAGACTTTATCACCCGTGAGGACTTGGAAAGTCTACAACGGTTAGTACAGGAGTTTGAAACAGAACTGGCTACCCTAGGGGCACGAGTAGATAACCTAGAAGGACGAGTAGCTTTCTTAGAAGACCATCAGTTTTCTACCACCACTAAACTCAAGGGTGAGGTAATCTTTGCTCTAGCTGATGCTTTTGGAGGGGATGCTGATGATGTTCAAACCGTTTTTCACAACCGGACTCGTCTCAACTTCGTAACCAGCTTTACCGGTAAGGATGCGCTCCTAACCCGTCTCCAAGCTGGGGATGTACCAACGTTGTTCACAGGGGCTGGTGGTGAGCTGGCCGGAACTCAAGAAGGTCGCTTTACCTACGATGGACCAACTGGTAATGACGTTATTATTGATATCTTGCGCTATAAGTTCCCCATCGGGGATAAGGTAACGGTTCAACTGTTGGCTAACCGAGCACTCCATCACTATTACGCAGATACCGTTAACCCTTTCTTTGAAGGTCGTGCTGGTGGTTCTAATGCTATTACCCGTTTTGCTGAACGTAATCCCATCTATCGGATTGGGCCATTCGGTGCTGGTGCTGCCCTTGCCATCAAGCCCATCAAGGATGTTCGGATTGATTTAGGTTACATCTCCAACACCGCTAGCAATCCTCAAGAAGGCCAGGGTCTATTCAATGGCAACTTTTCTGCGATCGCTCAGTTGGTTTATGGTAGTGATTTCAAAGTTGGATTCACCTACATTCGGGGTTACGAAGATAATGCTGATGGACGACCCCGTTTAATTCTAGGGGGTACTGGTACGGCTCTAGCTAATCTCAATCCAGGAGCCTTGGAGGATGCTACCAGTTTAGGCACGGTTGACTTTGATAGCGCAAAAGTGGAAAGTAACTCTTTCGGTGTTCAAACCTCTTTGAGACTTAGCCCCAACATCGTACTCAATGGCTGGGCAGGCTACACCGATGCTGAGTTGATTGGCGTGGGTGATGCGGAAATTTGGAACTTTGCTGCTGGTATAGCTTTCCCCGATTTGGGCAAAAAAGGTAATCTGGCCGGAATTTTTGGTGGTGCGGCACCAACCCTCAGAGGACTGGATTTAGATGATGGCAACAGTGACTTTGACAATGATTTTGCCTACCAGGTTTCAGCGTTCTATAAGTATAAAGTCAACAACAACATCTCCGTTACTCCTGGTGTAGTTTGGCTTTTGAATCCTAACCAAAGTTCTGACAATGATGATGTGGTCATCGGTACCCTCAGAACCACCTTCACCTTTTAACCTTTAGGCTAGATGTCCGGCGCTCTACCCATGGTTGGTGAGCGTCGGGATGAAAGCTGAGATATAGCGCAAGGCAAAAGGCAAAAGGCAAGAGGCAAAAGTTCACTAAAAAAGCTTTTCAGCTTCTTTCAATGTCCTAACTTTAATGCGTGGTGCCATATAAATATTTTGAGCAATATATCAATAAAAAAAAGCGCTCCCCATCTGGAGAGCGCTTTTTTTAATCAAGCTGATTAAGCAAACTTGAGATTAACCGTTGATTGCTGGAGCAGTCAAAGCTACAGGAGTAGCTTCAGCAGCAGCTAGGTCTAGAGGGAAGTTGTGAGCGTTACGCTCGTGCATTACTTCGAAACCTAAGTTAGCGCGGTTTAGTACATCAGCCCAGGTGTTGATCACGTGACCTTGTGAGTCAATGATGCTCTGGTTGAAGTTGAAACCGTTGAGGTTAAATGCCATGGTGCTGATGCCCAGTGCAGTAAACCAGATGCCGATTACAGGCCATG
>NZ_JAAHHS010000301.1 GCF_010692395.1 Moorena sp. SIO3H5 | reverse complement strand
TCTTCGTTCAACGTTCAATTACGCGCGTCACACACTTACACCAACCTGGTATGACCAAGCTATTGGTTCTCGTAAAAATACACCAAACATGCACAACCAATTACTATTGCTGGGATTAAGGTCATCGTCACTTCTTGGGATATCAAAGCCAGAGTCAAAGCAATCAAATAGAGATACTGATACCATCTGCCAGATTTCTCGATAAATCCCTTGACAAAACCTAAAAAACAGAGTAAATAAAGACACTGAGTAACTTGATAAAACCGTAAGTTTCGTGAATACCAAAGTTCCCAAGGGTCTATAGCAATAAGTGCCGTTACTATCAGAGAAATCCAGATTTTGCCGGTAATATTACGGGCAATGATAAACACAACAACTAGAGTAGCCGTACCCCAAATCACAGACATGAAGCGACCATTGATGTATGACTCTCCTACGATCTTCATCCATGCGGCTAGTAGGTAATGAAAGAAAGGACCACGAGTATACCAAATCTCAGAAACAGCAATGGGGGCTCCGGTACGGAGTATACCTCTAATGGCATCAAAAGAGACATTTTCATCGGGTTCTAAATCCAGAAAACCTAGTTTATAAGTTCTCAGAATAAAACCAATCAGGACAATCACTCCCAGTAGGAACCACTTTCCCCAAGTTGAATATAGTTTTGCCCAAAAGTTGTAATTATATCGCCATTGATTTTGATGAAATTTGGTGCTATACCATAGAGTTTTTTTAGCAATTACACCAGTACCAACGAAAATAGGTACTAGTATTCTACTCCCTGCTACTAAAGCACTACCAAGGATGCTAAATAAGCCTAAAAAATACCAAAAAATCCATATCAAACCTTTACCTTTTCTACGCCGCAGCTGATAGTAAAGTAAAGTCAGCAAGAGAATGCTTACAAAGCCCAGCAAAATTATACTATTGCTTTGAGACAAAGAAAATAGTAATGCTTTTTCTGCCTCAGCAAAACGGTGTTTGAGTAAACCAATATCAATTAAAAATAAAGTACCCGGTAAGAGCAGAGCAGCACCAGTACCAAAGGTATTCCACCAACTGTTGCGATCATTGGATCCATACCAACCGAGAATCAAGGCATAAACCCAGATACACGCAATTCCTCCCAAACACCAAATAGCTTGGTGTAACAGGTAATCAGGATAGTTGAGTAGGTAAGCATTGCCTTCAAACTTACGTTGCAATTGTTCTGGTCTTATTGACCTTAGGAAGATTGCTGGTTCTCCTTGACCATTACCCTTGCTCCAACCAGGCACAGGCTTGGGCAAAGTTGTCCAATTACTGCCAGTAGCAATAGTCCCGGTAATATCTCCTTGGGCAGTTTCGACCCAACCATCTAAGAAAAAACCAATGGCACCATTGGGAGTTAAATTGCCCCTGCCATATGGAGACCAATCCCTGTCCAGTGGACGCTCCAAGCGCACTGCTATGGTGTTGAGACCAGTGTGTACAAGGTTCGTCACGTCTTGCATATGGAGCTGTTGGCTATTATCGTGTTGAACCAGCGTACCGTTGACCATCACCCCATAATCTCCTTCTCCGGCATAGCGAATGAAGCTACGCTGGCGTTTTTTGGGAATTTCCCAAGAACCTCTCAGCCAAACCTCTCCCTGGGCAGTGTCAATTCCTGTAATCCAATTACCTTCTAAAGGACGCTCAAATAAATGCTTACTCACGAAAGAGTAGGTGGCTTCTTTTACTGGACCAAGAGTCTGGGCTTCTGGCCAGCTTTGGTCTGGAAATTCTGAATCAGACCATTTGATTTCTCTGCGGTTTTCTCCATGAATAGAAACTCGCCAAGGGCTTACTCCTGTGCTTAAGTTGATGGGAGATAAGGATCTGACAGGATAAACCATACCCTCAACTGCGACACGAGGCTTTTCAGTACTTTTTTGCACTTCCAAAGCTATTATGTTTCTACCAGGTTTTAGGTAAGGGGTAAGGTCTACATAAGTAGTTAACCTCCAGTCTTTGGCAAAGGCAACCTGAATACAGTCACCAGGTACAAAGTAGTAAGGATGAGTATCATTAAAACCTTGGTAAGGGTCAGAGCGCCGAGCAACTAAACCGAGAGTATTACGGGGAATGCGACTGTAGTAGGTTACTTCATGAGATATCACTTTACCATTAACATTAAGAATAAAGTCGTTGTCTGCACTAATACGCAACCAACCAGTTTGTGCCTTATTTGGTAAATCAAAGCTACGGCGGAGATAAAAACGATAATTAGGTTCTGACGGACCAACCCACTGGACTTGAGGAGACCAAGCTACTGGCTCAACGGTACTGGGGACTTTATCCCAGATCGAAAAACCCAATATCCCCACTAAACAACCACAGATTACAATCACCGCCAAACATAGCCAACGATTTAAGATGTTCACGGTTGCTCCTCAATCAATTCTTCCGAACTCCCAGGATCGGTAATCAATTCTTCCCAAGTTCCAGAATCCGCAGTTTGGCGATAGCGTTTCCAAGCAGTTTCTATATCGTCACCGTGATAGTCAGCCCACGTTAAATGCATATAGGCTTGCCCCAGTAAAGCCACATTCGGCAGTTGCAAGTATTTCTCGGCATCGATAATTTTCAATGCAGCCTGAGCAGACTTTTCAAATTCACCATTAATAGCTCTGACCAACATCAGGTCATAGAGGGCTTCGATATGATCAGGAAAAACCTCTATTGCCCGTTCAAAATATTCAGCAGCTCCGGTAGGTCTTTGAGAACTAGCTCTTGCTTGAGCTTGGGAACTATCTCTAAAATTACCTCGGTAAGGAACAGGTACAGATTTGACGGGTTTTTTAGGACCATCAGTATATTTAGCGTATTCAACTCCTTGATTAATCAAATCAGAAGCTAGATATTCCTTAGCTAAAAAGAGATTGGGTTGTATCTGCAAAGATGCTTGCAGATATCTTTCAGCTTGGGCAAAGTCTCCAAGATTATAACGTTCTATCCCTTTGACAAAATTGATTAAAGCTGGATTGGATTCCTTTCCATAAAAACTAGCTTTTCCCCAGCGTATGAGGAAAGATAAATCTCCTGTCAAGGGTGGATACCAAGATGATAGTTGTTCACTTTTTGCTACAACGTTGTTGTACTCTCCCTTGGCAAAAAGGGCATCGATTTGATAATTAATAATATTGACTCCAATTAAGGAGATAACAATTAAGCCCAGAACTAATCCTAGTACCGGCAGCAAACGGGTCATATCCTTAATCAAACCATCAATGCCTTTAGTCCCTAATCCCATATAAAGACCAATTAAGCCAATCACTAGCCCAGTTATTGTGGAACTCCAGCCCTTACCGATACTACTAAAAAAACCATTTTTATAGCCAAAACCTTCGAGCCAAACTGTATCCCAGGAAGACATTTGAAAGAAACGGCTATCTGGAATTTTGAAGCTAAAGATTGATGGGAGTGGTTTAGATGCATCCAAAACTATATTTTGTTTCCACTGAGCATTAACATGAGAAAACTTTTTTTCAACATGAGATGATGCTCGGTTTCCTTGTTGGGAATAAGATGTGGATAAGAAAGTGACAGTCGGCGAGTAAGTGGTAAAAAAATAGGGAAATAGCAAGACTGCGAACAATCCTACCCACAACATTAAACGAGCAACAGGATGGAAGGCGTCAATGAATAAGGCGATTAGAATTATTAAGGGAAATAAGATAACTAAATATCTGACTGAGTTAATAACAAACAGATTAGTATCAAAAGCATCTAAAGATTCTTGTGGTAGGTTGTACCAGGGAGATTTTGCTCCTGATAATAAGGCTAAACTAGCAACAAATAAGCTCATCCTTGCCAAGGTAAACCATTGGATTAAGAGGAGTAAGTTTTGAAGTTTACTAGTAATTAAGCCTAAGTAGGGGTGAGAGTTAATAAATTGACGAAGACGATTAAGTAGACGATTAAGTATATTACTCAACATCAAATACTCCTAATTTACTCCTCCTGGCTGATAATTTTTAAATCATCACCAGGATTTAAAACTCTCGGATGAACTACAATTTGCTCTCCTGGTTGCAAACCTTCTATAAGTTCACGCTGGTTATCAAAGGTTCTCCCTAGCTTGACTTTTTTTACAACTGCTTTTCCTTCTTCTACTACCATCACCATACCTTCACCACCAGACAAATGGGTAACTGAAGTTTCTGGAATAAATAAGCTAGTTTTTTCTTTATCAAACTGGGCATAACCCTGTAGACCTGGTGGCATTTCTAGATTAGAAACCTTGACCAATACTGAATAAGTATATTGCCTGTCAACACCTACTTTTGTGCGTCTCTTTGCCTCAGTTTCAATCGTAGGATTGATCTTAATTACCTCTCCTAAAAAGGTACGTCCTGGGTAGGCAGTTAAGCGAACTGTGGCTTGGTCACCCACTTCAATATGGTCAAGTCGTGCTTGGTCAACATAAGCTTTGAAGACGATATCACTGGTTAAGATCATTAAATTGGCGCGGCTACTAGCACTGACTAAATCTCCAGCATGAATATCTACTCGGCTGACCAAAGCATCATTATTAGCATTAATTACTGTGTTTTCTAAGTTTCTTTTGGCTTGCCGTAGCTGTATTTTGCGATTTTCCAGATTCAGGCGGGCTCGTGCAATGTTTTTTTCTTCTATTACTCTGGTACGCTCTAGGGCTTGCTCAGCTCTTTTTAGTTGTAATTGATTAACAATGTAAACATCCTGATTACTAAAGAGTCGGTCTTGGGAACCAAAACGACCCTGTTGAGCATTGAGTAGTTCTTTTTTGCGAGTAGCATACACATCTTCTGCCTCGTTGAGATTAAATTGGGGAACTGCACCGACCTCTATTAAGGGTTTGATTCGCTCTAGTTTCTCCTTAGCAGTATTTAGTCTAAATTCTGCTGCTTCAACGTTATTTTTTACCTCTTTCTCTAACAACGATTCAATTTCATCAACTCTCTGTTTAGCATTATAAAGTCTTACTTGTGCTGATTCAATATCGTGTTCTAACCGACTTAAGTTTTCTTTTGCTGCCAGTTCATAACCTTTGAGATCAGTAATAGCGATCGCTAAATTATTTTCGGCGTGAGCAACTTTATCTTGAAACGGAGGCTGGTGTAACTTTAGCAAAGGCTGACCTTGACGTACCCAATCCCCTTCCATCACGTAAACCTTTTCAACTTCCCCAGTTACCTGGGGACGAATTTCCACCTCTTGAAGAGCCACAGATTCACCAGGGGCAGCCAGATTATCCTCTAAGGTTTTAAACGTCACTGGTACAGCCTCAACCTCTATGGGTTCACCAGCTTTTCGTTGTCGAGCTGGTGAACCTAGAGAGGAAGAGTAAATTTTGGTTTCTGGATCATTGAGACTGGAGGCGATAACGGTAACAGTGAGAACTACAATGATGCCAATGGGAGCTATTACCAGAAAAGATAAAACTAGGGGAGAAAGCCAAGTTCTCAGGCGAATCATGCTTTGTAACATTGTATCGTTCGGGATTTGTTAATAACGACCAATTCTAGTAAATCCGGTTTTCATCAAGGAGATTTTTAGAGCGGATTTGGTATTAATCTACAGCTTTGACAAAAACCTTTTGCCACAATAAGATGATTCGCTCCCAACTAAATCGTGATTGAACATCAGACAGACCATTACGTCCTAGTTCTGCTGCTCTTTCTGGATTTGCCAACAATTCCAGGACAGCTTTTGCTAAGGCGTTAGGGTTTTTTTCTGGTACGAGCAAACCGGTTTGATCTGGAATAATAACGTCGGGAATTCCTCCAACAGGGGTAGCCACAACGGGTTTAGCATGGGCAAGAGCTTCAATCATAACAATGCCTAACCCTTCAGTATCTCCTTTGGAGTCAACGATTGAGGGCAAGACAAAAACATCACAGGAGGCATATTCTTGTGCTAGTTCTTCTTTAGTGACAAAACCCAAGAAGTCTATTACTGATTCTAAACCCAACTCCTGGCACTGAGCTTTGAGTTCTTCTTCCAAAATTCCTTTGCCGACAATTCTCAGACGTACAGGTTGTTTAGCCAAAATTATAGGTAAGGCTTCTAGAAGATATCGCACACCTTTGCGCTCATCTAATCTTCCCACAAATAGTATTTTAGGTACTTCTCCCTCCTGACGTGGTATGGCTGGTTTTGCCTCTATAGTCAGACCATAAGGGATAACTTCTACTGGGCCGTCATAAAGTTTATTGATTAGACCTTGAGTAAAGGAGGAATTAGCTGTAATTCCTTTGGCCATAGGTAAGAACCAGCGGAGAAAGCTGGCCACAAAACCAAACTTCTTTGCCAATAATAGTTCGCCACCATGACAGCTCAATACCATGGGGATGCCTAATAATTTGGCAGCAGGCATCGCCATCACGCCATGGGGAAAGGGCCACTGAACATGAAGCAAGTCGGGTCGCTTCCGTAAACATAACCAAAACAGCTGCACAGTACCAAGAATAACATATAGGGTGGCAGGAATCAGATTCAAAGGTTGTCTTTGCAGCTTAGTAGGAGCACCATCCCGTACTAGATTTTCAAACCGCTTCAGGCAGTAGCGAAAGCGATAAATATGAACACCCTCTAGGGTATAACTTTTAGAAGCTTCGTAAGCAGGAGCAAAGACTGTAAATTTAGCTCCTGTTGGCTGCAAACGCAGAATTGTTTCACGGACAAAGGCTCCATGATTCCCATCGGGTGTTAGAGGATAGACCGAAGACAAAACTAAGATGTGTTTTCCTTGAAGCTTTGTGGTTTCTAGATCGTTAACCATAGTTAGTTTTTGATGAGGTTAGTACTCATAGTCTTAGGTTCTATAAATACAATTCCCAAAAAAATAATGAAGTTAACAGTATTTATACGTAAGCATTGAGCTATCAGCTAATACCCGTAGTACAATCGGTAGCTTTGAATACAATAAGCTAGCTTTTCACGTAGGGTGGGCGTAGGGGATTAGCTTACATTTACTATATATTCTGCAGGTTATATCCCAGAGCTTTGGTATTTTTGAACCATAACACTAATAGCATCTTTAATGGAAGTACAAAATCTTGACCATAGTGACATATTGGCTGGCATAATCAACCAGATTAGTTTAGTGAATAAGTTAAGCCAGCATTAGTAAGGCACCCCGAAGTTCTTGTGAGTGCTGGAGTCGTAGTTAAAGGGATGATTTTCAAAGTCTTAGGCTTAGTCAGCGCTCAATTGTATCTATTGGAAAAATTCTTTGGGGGCAAAGGGACTGAACATCTTGATGGGAGAGGGTATTATACCAAAGGGAACAGGGAACAGGGAGTAGGGAGCTCCCAGGAGGGGAAGGGAAGTGGGAAGAGGGAAAAAATAATGTGTACCTCATCAGTCCTAGAAACGCTATATGTAATTTATTCAGAATATTTTTGTTTTTTTATTACCCCTAAAACTCCCAAAAAAAAGTTTTTAAAAACCCTTGACAATTAAAATTATAATCATTACAATAATCATTGTAAACCCGATGAGTTAGATTTTTTAGTGATGTCACAAAAATTTTCCCGAAATTTCAAAAAACAACCTGCTCACCACGTCTTGAAAGGTTCTCGTGAAGCCGTAATCTATAGCATGCAAATGCTTTATTCCCTCGGCTATGCGGAGATTGCTGAATGGACTCCTCTGGAGCAAACAGATGTTCCCGGGGAAGTGATGACTACCATAACCAAGTATTGGCTGTTGCCATAACACCTTGTCTTGATGCAGTCGCTCATGGGGGAAACCCCCAAGACCGCGCTGCATCGCTAACTTTCTGGGGGGGTTTCCCCCCTTGGCCAAGTCACCTTTGGCCAATCCAATCTGATCACATCGGGTTAGAATTGGGAAGTTAGTGACATCACATTTCAACTGACTTATTGTGGATTTTAAATAGCCGTGGATAGTATTTCTACGGCTATTTTTTTATTTTCCTTACTTGTTTTACTAAATTCAACACTTTGTAAAAGGGAGCAGGGAGTAGGGAGCAGGGAGCAGGGAGTAGGGAAAAGGGAGTAGGTAAAAAATTATGTGTAGGTGATAGCAATGATCAACGCTATATAGCAATTCTACGACTTATGAGGTACAAAGCGATCCCCCTAAATCCCCCTTAATAAGGGGGACTTTGAAGTTTATAGTTGTACCTCATAACTGCAATAAACGCTATAATTCCATCTAGTAACTTATAAGATTAAAAAAAATTAATGACCAATCAATCCAACCAAATAACAGAAGAATCCTTTGATTACGGAGAGATAGACTCAGCATTAAATTTCCAACCTCTCACTGAAGAGGAAATGGTTCAGCGAAGTATATTAGCCCTCGAAGCTTATCGTCGTAATGGTTCATCAGTAGATCATAACCGTGTGCGCGAATGGGCAGATAGCTTAGGAACTGATCAAGAACGCCCATGCCCCAGATAGTTTGGACTAAAAGCGCAATTGATGAGTTAAATCGCCATTACGAATTTATAAAAAAAAATCAACAATGTTGATGCTGCAGCACGCGCAGTAAAAAAAATTGTCTCTTCCAGTGAAAGTTTACAGGAAAATCCTCGTCGAGGTTGATAAATAAGCTAAACCAAGCGAAAAAAACAGATACAGAACTTTCTGAATTCTATATCTGTTAATCATTATTTAGCTGTAGGATATAGATAGTAAAAAGTTTGTGATATCACTGAAAAAAAGGAATTTGGGCATTACATTTGAGTCACAAAAAAAATATGATTACATAACGATTTAAACAAATTGCCGTCAAAATAAAAAAATGTCCTATTTTAACACTCCCAACTCAGAGGCTCACCCTCTAATCTTAGTGTTGTCTTAGGTTCAAAAATATGTGCTTCCCAAGGAGATGGTATTCCTATATACTGGTCACAAGGAACTGGATTTTCTTTGGTGCGTTTATCATCTGATGTGTAACTAGTAATTACACTAGTCAAATGATTATTACTAGGATAAGACACAACCAAATCATAACCACCTTGATTTATGCCGCCTACAATTTTTTCTTCAACGCTTTTAATGTCCTCACAGTAACTCAAGTCATTAATCAACATAATATTTCCTTTTTGATGAATTATTTTATTCTGGATATTTTGAATATAAATAATCAAATAAATAATAGGTGGCCAATTTGCCCTATTAATTCACGTCAGTTTTGGTTAAGCGGAAGCTGGTAAAGCTTGCTTTAGGCGGAGTGATGGCTTTTTGGGTTGGTGGCAATACGCAATCAACCCAGCCAAAAGATTAATCATCAAATTGACAGCGTTGGTGAATCAAAGAATGAATAAGAGTAGAGTGGGCTCCTGCCCGCTCCAAAAGATCACCGAACAGGCAAGATGCCTATTCCACAGCTGACGGCTGAATGCTTACGATAGGATGAGATTGCCAAGACACTATAGCGTTTCTCTGAGTTATGAAGTACAGTCTTATTTGAGGTTGACTCCCTGTCTTGATCCAGCGCATCCCGATTCCCGATTCCCGATTCCCGATTCCCGATTCCCGATTCCCGATTCCCGATTCCCGATTCCCTGTA
>NZ_JAAHHS010000300.1 GCF_010692395.1 Moorena sp. SIO3H5 | reverse complement strand
TCTTTTTCAGCAATTCCTGTGTTTACAACCTAAATACAAAGCCTATCAAGGGGTATTTTATATCGGGGAATTGACAAATGCTTTTAAAAGATTATCTTTCTTTTTGCAGCTTGATCTAGATGATTGGGAACATAGTCAAGACAATAACTCTTAACAATTTTTAGTAATTATTAAAAATACTATTAAGAAAGTATTAATTCAGTTACTTGACATTACAAAAGTTATAAGTATATAAAAATACCTATAAGTATACGTATAATCATAGACATCTCACCCTCAGGCTCAGTTACTACTAACCCCCCTTACTTGGTGCAGCGACACAGGCACCTTGCCTAGGCATAATAAAGATTTCATGCTGCTTTCGGTAGGTTGAATTTCTCTAGTACTAGGCATGATATCCCTGAGAAAATCCCTAGCACTCTTTCCTGGATATGTGTATATTTACTTACTCGATTAGCTACGACGGAATGATTTTTAGGGTTTGTTAGAACTACTTGTGTAGTCGTTGGAGTTGATCAAACGGGTTAATCAAAACCCCGAAAGACTCCAAAAAACAACTCAATTTGTACAGAATAACTTCTACCGGAGAATCAACATGAAATTGACCGCAAATTTAAAAACCTTAGAAACCACCGTTTCCCAACTTGTTGCCAAAGCCTGGCTCGACGATGAATTCCGTAAGCGCTTTGTCAGTGCTCCTCGGGAAATTCTTCGGGAAGCTGGACTAGTGGTAGAAGATTTCGTGAACGTGGTGGTGCATCAGGGATCAACTGGCGCTCCAGCCCTCACAACCGCTGATGGTGGTGCAATGATTTATGAAATCAATCTGCCTGCTAAGCCCAGCGACCTCACCGACCAACAAATTAGTAGTTGGGTGGAAGAGACTGTAATGGATGACTCCCCCGTTCCTGGGAGCTGCTAAAATCCCTAGTGGCTCTAGGGAAAACTAGCTGACTACCCCGAAGAGGTCTGAACAAACACATAAAGTCGCCATCGATTTTAGGATAGGAAAGCCCTATCGGGTAAACGCTTTATTGAGCCTGATTCAACCAGGCCATGGTCAGCGATTACCCTAATAGAGCAACCAGATAGAAACCTATCAATTTTTATCTCTAACCGGCTTTACCTCTAACGAGGGGTTAGCTACCGGCAATTTTGACTGGTAACGGGCCTTTTATACCTGCCCGTTGCTTAGTCCGATACTTGGATCAGCCTTAGTTGGATCCGATTGAGTATCGGTACGCCTAGTAAATCAATTCAACTTGATCAAACCGACTCGATCAAACGGGGCTAGTCAACTTAAGCTAAGCCCTATACTTCTAGTTTACCATGTCTTGCTTGAATTATAGCAAGCTTAAACTATAGCAATTCCAGTAAGTCTCATCAACTAATCACTACATTACAGGACTATTGATCTATCGTCAAGGGTTAGCCCCCTGATTCTGCTGCCATAGTTAAGGCTGCTGTGAGAATTTTTATTCCCTATTCCTTATTCCCTATTCCCTATTCCTTATTCCCTGTTCCCTTTGCGATAGTATGCCTCCCTAGAGAAAACATAAAAAGTAACAATGCTTAACAAACCTATATTTAAACCTTGCTTTCATATCGAAGATGTCGAGTCAGTTGGTGTCTTTCTACTGTCCGAGTCAGAATATTTTGTTCTCAATGGTGATCTTTATGAAAAATTAGCTCCTTTAATTGATGGGGAGCATTCCGTGGAAGAGATTATTAACCTGATGGAAGGCCAAGCCTCCACGGCTGAGATTTACTATGCTTTGATGCTGATGGAAAAGAAAGGGTATATCGTGGAAAACGATAACCCGATGCCCTCAGATATGCCATCAGAGGTAGCAGCGTTCTGGAATTTTTTGAATGTTGATCACACCACAGCCACCAGCCGCTTGCAATCTACTAAGGTTTCAGTAAGGTCTTTTGGCACGGTTCCAACCCAACCCTTGATCGCCATCCTGGAATCACTCAATATTCAGGTGGCTGAAGACGGAGATATTGCTGTTGTATTAACCGATGACTATCTCCAAGTCGGTCTTGATCAGTTCAATCACAAGGCTTTACAGTCCCAGCGTCCGTGGATGCTGGTCAAGCCAGTGGGCAAAATGATTTGGATTGGTCCGATTTTCGAACCTGGAAAAACTGGGTGTTGGGAATGTCTAGCCCAACGGCTGCAAGCTAATCGCCCTGTGGAAGATTTTCTGCGCAAACATCGCCAACCTAACAGTATCTCGACGGCTTTCCCAACCTCTCGCTCTTTACTACCCTCTACTCTAAACACTGGACTAAATCTAGCGGCTACTGAAATCGCCAAATGGATTGTTCAGGGAGACCATCCATCCCTGAAAGGGACTCTGCTCACCTTTGACACCATATCCTTAGAAACCAAAAATCACACTCTGGTCAAGCGTCCTCAATGTCCTGCTTGTGGCGACTCAGACTATCTAGGAAATAGAGACCCCTTGCCCGTTTTATTAGAAAGCCGGAAGAAAACCTTTACAGCTGATGGTGGACACCGTTGTGTTTCACCAGAAAAAACCCTTCAGCGATACGAACACCACATTAGTCCGATAATCGGAGCAGTTAGAGGAATTAGTAAAGTTTCTAAGTTAAAAAGCGATTTGACCCCTACCTATGTGGCTGGACATAATTTTGCCAGCATGTTGGATAGTTTATACTTCTTGCGGAAACACCTCCGTGGCAGAAGTGCTGGCAAAGGACAGACTGACGCTCAGGCCAAAGCCAGCGCCCTTGGGGAAGCGATTGAGAGATATTCTGGTGTGTTTCAGGGAGACGAAATTCGACGCAAAGGTAGCTACAAGAGTATGGCGGATGTGGCGATTCACCCCAATGCTTGTATGCTGTTTAGCGATCGCCAATACCAAACCCGCCAGGACTGGAATCAAAGCTGTCCGAGCTTTTTTCAAAAGGTTCCAGAACCCTTTGATGAGCAACGAGAGATTGACTGGACACCGATTTGGTCTTTGACTGACAAAACATTTAAGTATTTACCCACAGCTTACTGCTATTACGGCTACCCGAAACCCTCTAAACCAGATTGTTGGGCAGACTCCAATGGTACTGCGGCTGGCAACACCAAAGAAGAAGCAATCCTACAAGGATTCATGGAGTTAGTAGAGCGAGATAGTGTAGCGCTGTGGTGGTATAACCGCCTCAAACGACCAGCTGTGGATTTAGAGAGTTTTAACCAACCCTATTTTACAGCTCTCAAGGAATATTACCAGTCCCTCAACCGTGAACTCTGGGTACTCGATCTCACTAGCGATTTAGGGATTCCGGCCTTTGCTGCTCTTTCCAGGAGGATTGATCAACCTGTGGAAGATATTATTTTTGCCTTCGGTGCTCATTTCGACCCCAAAATTGGGATTATGCGATCGCTAACGGAATTAAACCAGATGCTTCCAGCGGTTATATCCATAGCTCCCGATGGCAGCACTAATTACAACTACTCCGATGAGTTAGCTACAGACTGGTGGCGAATGGCTACCTTAGAGAATCAGCCGTATCTGATACCGGATCAAAACACTACTCCAAAACTCTACAGCGATTATCCTCAACTGAGCAGCGATGATCTGCGAGACGATGTTCAAACCTGTGTAGACATTGCTGCCAAGCAAGGTATGGAAACCCTGGTTCTAAATCAAACCCGTCCCGATATTGGACTCAATGTTGTCAAAGTGATTGTCCCCGGTCTGCGACACTTTTGGAAACGGTGGGCTCCCGGAAGACTTTATGATGTGCCAGTACAGATGGGTCAGTTACCACAATCCCTCAACGAAAACCAACTCAACCCATTTCCGATTTTCTTCTGATCTAAGCACTCAGTTATCAGCTTAAGCGCTACGCGCACGCTACGCGAACAGCTATCAGCCATTAGCCTTGGCCTATGGCCACGCTAAGCGAATGGCCACGCTACGGGAAAAGTTTATGCGCTACACCCACGCTACTTGAGGTGCTTTTGAAGAAAATAAGCTGTTCGCGCACGCGTGAGCAGAAGGCTCACGGCTGACCGCTGACCGCTGTTCGCGCAGCGTGCGCGTAGCGCATATGCTTACCTTCAACCTTAAACATTGAACCTTCAACCTTAAACATCAAACCTTGGCCAAAAGGCCACGCTACGCGAAAAACATCGAACCTTCAACAAAATAACAATGCTGAAAGACTATCAAATTATTGATGCCGATGGCCATGTGACTGAACCGATAGATATGTGGGAGAAGTACCTGGAACCTGCATTTAAAAGTCATGCACCCTATCGATATCAACCCTCCGAAAAGGATGGGGTTGTGAAAATTGATATCTTTTCCCCTCCAACTAAGTATATGAGAGTGGAAGGTGAGACAATTTATAATAAAATATCCGACGCTGTTTGGGCTGAAGGACTTAAGGTAGCAATCCGGGACCAGGCTACCTATAAAAACGTAGGCTCTGGCCCAGACTCTCAGGTCAAAGCCATGAAGCGGATGGGTGTGGATATTTCGTTTCTGTATCCAACTATGGGATTGTGGATGTTGGCGATCGATACGATGGATTCGTCACTGGCAGCAGCACTCACCCGTGCCTACAACAATTGGTTACGAGACTTTTGCAGCTATGAACCGCAACTACTGAAAGGGGTAGGAGCGATTAGTCTACACGACCCCAGCAGCATGGTGTCGGAATTACATCGGATCGCAGAGTTTGGCTGGAAAGCTGTCTTTGTGCGACCAAATCCGGTTAAGGGACGACTGCTAAGTGACCCGGCCTATGAGCCCTTTTGGACCGAGTGTGAGAGCCTGGGCATAGCAGTTGCCATTCATGAGGGTAGCCATTCTCGATTACCGACTACTGGATCAGATCGATTTAATACCCGTTTTGCCATGCATGCTTGCTCTCATCCCATGGAACAGATGATGGCAATGTTGGCACTGATCGAAGGGGGAGTATTAGAGCGCCACCCCAATCTCAGAGTAGCGTTTCTTGAGTCCGGTTGCGGCTGGCTTCCCTACTGGCTGTGGCGGCTAGATGAAGAGTACGATCAACTGGCCTGGGAGGTCAAAGATAATGTAACCATGAAGCCTTCAGAGTATTTCCGTCGCCAGTGCTTCATTTCCATTGAGCCAGATGAGCCTTATCTGCGTGATCTTATCAAGTACATTGGTTCTGATAATTTGATATTTGGTTCTGACTACCCTCACATAGACCACAATCCCAAGATTATTGAGCAAGTGGTAGGACTTCAGGACCAGTTATCTGAGAAGATAGTGCAAAAGATCCTCTGGGATAATCCTATGCGTTTCTATGGCTTGGGGTAAATAGTTATTAGTCATTGAGGCATCAACAGGTTTACCGCAATTACTGACTTATGCTTTCAACAGCCTAGAGCATCAAGAATTTGTTTGGGGATTAGCCACTAATGGTCTGTTTTATCAGTTTGTCTATATCCGTCAGGGTAATCCCCAAACTTATCAATATATGCCGATTTTAAGCTTGTTTGAAAGCGATCGCGCCATAGTTGTACTCCCTTATCCATTCCTGTCCACTGGTGGAAATGTTTCAGTCCTAAAGCGAATCTTAACCTGACCAATAATGTCTGTATTCATAGTCACTGCATCGAATGAACTCTCATTCACTGGCTTAACGGTGAGTTTATTGTGACTAGCACCAGTAGAAACGTTACCCGATCCTGCTACCGCACGACCTCTGATGTAGGGGTTGGCTTGTTGATGCTGATGTTGACGCTCATACTGGTTTGTTCCTGTTGTTTGTTTCTCAGTAGCAGTCAGATTGAAGGTGAGCTTCGAGAGAATTTCCCCATCAGTTACTACAATCCGTGCCATTCCTTCTCGTGCTATTGCCCGCAGATTCTCGATCATATTAGTTGCTAGTAACTCACCAATTTTCGAGCGAATCTCTTGGACTTGGTCAGTGAAGAATCTCTCCTGATTCTCTTGGATGGTAAGTATCAGGGGATTTGTAAGATTAATGGTTTCAGCTTCTAGAGCTTGAGCTACTTCCCTTAAAAGGTGATTGGCTGGTTTTTCTTGAGTACCAGTGTTGGGGTCAGCAGGGATAGTTTTAAAGGTGTAGTTGGGACGCACAACTGTTCCCCCCTGACCATCAGGGTAGTGTTGGGCAAGATGGTCAGTAATGTGGGCATCAGAGACATTCTCCGCTTGGAACTGAGCCAGAGTTTTAGCGAGATTGGCTACAAGTTCCCGATAGGCTTCCATCTGCTTGATAGTTGCACCCATGATAGCGTCGAAAGTACTGTTAATCAGCCCAGCAGTAAACTCAGTAAAGCCTAGCTCTTGAACTTGCTTTGCCCCACTGATACCACAGTCAACTGCACTATTAATAGTATTAGTATTAGTATTATTTATTGGGCTAACACCTGTTGCCAGTGGGCTTTGAAACTGAGGGTGTTCAGCAGCTATTTCCTTAAGGGTATCTCCCATCACCGTAGCAACATTTTCCCGCACTAATTGCAGTTCTTGGTTACTTTTAACCTGCACTAAGGCTTGATCCACTACGTCATTAACCAAGGTATTCACACCATGCTCAATCGCTACCTCTCTGGGCATACTTTGATCAATAGTTGACCCAGTTGATCCATCTTCTCCAGGCATTTTTACGAGAATCGGCGACCTGGGATTTTGATTGATAAAGTCTGTGCTTTCCATCATCTTGAGTTGGGTTGAGTACTTATAATTATTGGGTGTTGGTTAATTGTTACATTAAAAGTGTAGTAAAGGGAACAGGGAACAGGGAACAGGGAACAGGGAACAGGGAACAGGGAATACGGAACAGGTTAAAAAAAATATTACAATTAAATTAATTTAGGATTAATATGTTAATTAATAAGGTGTGATTTAAACTTTAAAATTGTTATTTACTTTGTATTAAAAATATAGCGTTTATAGGACTCATGAGGTACACATAATTGTTTGAATATTGGCTCTTGCCTCTTTTCTATTACCTGCTCCCTGCTCCCTGCTCCCTGCTCCCTAAAACCCAGATATTTGTACCTCACAAGTCGTAGAATTGCTATATAATAATTGACTAACCGGAATTCAGACTAGGTTTTATGCTATTTAATTAGGAAAGGAAAAGGGCAATCATAAACGATAGCATTCTCCATGCATGCCCTTTTCCTTTAATTCCTTAATTAGTAATGTTGATCTCAACCCATCCACTTGTGGTGCAGAGCATGATCACCAGCGGCGACAAAAACATCAACGCGGTCAGGTCCCCAAGATGCTGCTGCTACCCCAGCAATGCTGTAACCACCTAGATTTTTCCAATTTTTCCAGGCAGAACCATCCCAGGAACGGCAATAGACCTTGCCCATGGATCCAATCACGAAACAATCGAGCTGGTTGACTCCCCTGGAGACAGCGGCTACACCATACTGACAGTAGCCTCCCAATTTTTCCCATGGACTCCAAATGGAACCATTCCAGCTCTTGTAGTATAGAGCGCGATCGCGACCAATGGTAAAGATAGCGATATGGTTTGGACCCCAAGACACTGCTGCGGGTGCAGAAACAGAGTAGCCTCCTAAGTTTTCCCAGCCACGCCAAGCCGAGCCATCCCACCACTTGTGGTAGACGGCGTGGTCAGTACCAATGATAAAAGTGTCAATGCGGTTAGGTCCCCAGGAAGAAGCCGCTGGAGCATACAGGCAGTAGCCCCCTAGATTTTCCCAACCGCGCCAAGCGGAGCCATCCCACCACTTGCGGTAGAGGGAATTATTGCTACCAACTACAAAGGTGTCAATGCGGTTAGGTCCCCAGGAAACTGCTGCGGGTGTAGAAATAATGTAACCCTCTAAGTTTTCCCAGCCGCGCCAAGCCGAGCCATCCCACCACTTGTGATACATAGCGTGGTCAGTACCAATGACAAAAGTGTCAATGCGGTTAGGTCCCCAGGAAGCAGCTGCTGGGCTATATATGCCATAGCCCCCTAAATTTTCCCAGTCACTCCAAGTACCATCACTGGGGCGAGGGCGAGGGCGAGGGGGGGGAGTTTTGATTTTGTCAAAGGCTACCTTGGGCTGAATAATGCCAGCACCGGAATGCTGATCCCATCCCTGAGAACCAATATTTTTAGCAGTACTCTCCAGGAGTTTCTTAACCTCCTCCTGAGTCAAGCTCGGCTTGGCTTGCTTGAGCAAGGCTACTACTCCAGCAGCAATGGGTGTGGCAGCCGAGGTACCGGTATCAGAGGGGAAGTAACCCCGGAAGTGAGTGATGGAACAGAAGTCTGGCTTTTTAGGGGACAAAGCCGCTGGTCCTTGGCTGCTATAGCCAACAAACTGTTCATTTTTGTTAACTGCGCCCACTGTCATCACTAGGGGATGACCATTCGCGCCCCAGATACTTTTACCAGGACCGACATCTGAGGCACAACGACCATCAGGACAGGTTCCACCACAGTTACCAGCGGCAAACAGAACTAGAATCCCTTGATTGATCGCTTCGACAACTTTACGGGTGAAGGGATGGTTTGGGTTTCTGGCATAAGTCTTATCCCACTGTTCCTGGTAAATTCCCCAGCTATTGGTGAGAATGTGGGGTGTGCCGTCAATTTTATACTGCTTGATTGCCCAATTGAAGGCAGCCAGGGCGTTAGAGATGGCATTCCCTACTAGGGGAAAGTCATAGAGCTTGGCTTCTGGAGCCATACCCAACACATCTGTAGCGCACATATTGCCATGTTCGCCCCAGCTGCGAGCTTGAGTCCCCCATTCCACTGTGCGGTGGAAGCCACCAATGACATTGGGAATCCGCTTGGAGGGTTCTCCGGGACGAACAGGACGACCAGCTGCTGTAATTCCGCCATCAACGACACCAACAACAATGCCTTGACCTTTATAACCAGCAGCATGAATTTGATCAACGCCAAGATATTTGGCTACGTCCGCCATAGTTCCCTTAGCAGCCCCAGGGTTACAGTCACAAGAACCAATAGGACAGCTACTAAACCCTGCCATCGGTTCTACCATGGGATACTCTTGCTGTAGGGTGGTAGTGCTGAAGGGTTCGATCTGGGTGTCTGGCCAGACTTTGAGCACATTAGGTTGGGCTTCGAGGGCGGCAATTTGGTTTTGAGCAACTTTGCCCTTGACAACGATCACCTCTTGATTAGATGCTTGGAGCTGCATGGCCAGTTCCGGTGTCTCAGGATCCATCGATACTGGCTCGTAGTCATAATCGATTTGGAAGCTAGCAACAGTGAAACTTCCTGCCATGTGAAAGAAGTTAGCCCCTTGACCCTTAGGTGCTCGCATTTCTACCAGCACATTCTCCATAGGACTATCTGGGGCAGATGAACTCATTGGCACTGGTGTGGGTATATTGCCTTGACTGGATACAGCATTCATGTCAAAGGAAGACATTTGGTCATCAGCCATTTCTCCTAATGACATGCCATTGGTAGCTGCTGCACCATTGGTCATACCTGGTACCATTGGTTCGTTACTTTCTATGTTTTCCATTCTGCTAATTTCTGATGATGTTTTATGATCGTCTCGATTGAGATGAGTTTGTATTGGCTTTTGTTTCAGAATCCGGTTGATGA
>NZ_JAAHHS010000030.1 GCF_010692395.1 Moorena sp. SIO3H5 | reverse complement strand
AGAAAGCTGTAATGGTGGTAAGCCAGCTTTTCGCCGTTCAGCATTGGTTAGTCCAAGCAACTCAGTATTGAATTTAGCTAAGGATGAGCTACTGGTTAGCACAGTTATCTGCTCCTGAGAACCTCTCTGGAGAGTGTGATTAGAGTAATGGTTAGCCAAAACTGAGCTAGACTGAAGCACTATTTCAGATAATCCGAGCAAAGTAAGCGGAGCAATTGCCAAAAACTTGGTTCTATGCATAAATCACCTCATGGGTCAATATCTGCAACAGATCTGATGGCACCCGGTAGCCATTAAAATGGCGCTAGATAGATAGAGCAATCCTATTCAGCTTTTCAAGGGGATTGCTATATATATTGACTAAGCGTCCCCTGAAAAGGTTCCCTAATTCTTTTATGGGAAATTACCAGAGGAGGTTTTTTTGCGTTCCCGTAGCCTGGCCGTTCGCGTAGCGTGGCCTAAAGGCCAAAAGGCCAATCGCGTAGCGTGACCTATTTGCCATCGCATTTTTATTACTTGATTCTCATGCCTTTTTATAACTATTAATAGTTAAATAGATGTAAGCTATCAGCTATTAGCTTTTTAAGAAAACACGTAACCATTGCTTTCATCTCTGTTACGTCAGCTGACTGCTGATAGCTGACCGCTGAGAGCTTAATCCTTAAACTTTTGAAAAATAACGTTTCTAGGCACGATGACTAATTACTCCCGGTAACTGCCGCAGCACATTATTTTTATATCGAGCGAATTTTTTAATGGCATCTTGATTGACAATATTATTTTTAGGAAGATTAACAGTAATCGTTTCTTCCATTTGCCATGGATCAAAGTTTTCCCAGTTTTCAAAGTAGGCTTGCAAGTACAGCCAATAGGCTAGATCTAGCTGAGCATCGTATACAATCAGGATACATGGCATTGCTTCTTTTAACCATGGCTCTATGTCTGAGCGTCCTAGAGGAAAGCCGATGGTTTCTTGATCACCGGCTAGCATGCTCAGAAAATCCGTTGCCTTTAGCTTGACGTGAATCTTACCATTTTCAAGTTCACTATTGGCATCATAGGTAAAGATAATCAAGTCAAAACCATAGGTATACTCAAGTTCAACTCGTTCTACTGAGTAACCACATAATAATACATATCGTTCCACATAATTGATACTGAGATCAGCAATAATTTTTTCTCTCGGTCGTTTATTTTTATTCATTGACCGGAAGGAATATAAATAGTTTACTCTATAGGATAACTTTAGGATAACTTTTTCTATAGTTCTTGGTTTTAGGGAGTAGGGAGTAGGGAGTAGGGAGTAGGGAGTAGGGAGTAGGGAGTAGGGAGTAGGGAGTAGGGAGTAGGGAGTAGGGAGTGGGAAAAAATCCTCTTTATCTGTGTACTGTGTACCTGCATCGCTAACTAAAAGCGATCGCTTATCACCCTAGACAAGCGATCGCTTTTAGTATTCAGAGATTATCCAATCAAAACTTCGATTTAACTACCAGCTAGGACAAAATCCACTTCATCAGCTCCGTCAGTTTGATCTTGACCGGAGGTAATTTGTTCGCCATTCACTTCAACAGCGAAGGGTGTGCTGTCTAAATTGATATTGTAATCCGTTGCGTCAGCAGTATATCCCACGCTAGCCACCATCTTACGACCCTCATCGGTATAGATGAATGCCAACATTTGGTTTTTTTCTTTCTGATTGTCGTAAGCCCAAATGACCATATATTGTTGGTCTTGATAGTCGAACATCTTAGGGGGACGAGTGGGCACATAACGACCAGCATCACCAAAGCTAGCATCCAAGAAGTTTTGCACAGAACTGTCTTGTACGATAGCGTAGGCAACTTCTTCGGGAGAGGTAGCTTCTGCGTCACCTTCACTTTCGTCCCTCTCTTCTTCTTGATCACGGTTGCGGAAATAATCCACAGCCATTTTAGTTCCGACCGCACCGACTGCTGCTATACCAGCACCCATTAGTATGTTGCGCAGTTTACTCATTTGTTGTTATGGCCTATGACTACCAACGCATTATAATATAGCAGTTCTCAATTCCATAGTGTTTACAGATTCTGGAGCACAAAGGGTTTGATAGCACTACTACTCCACTTATTCTTCAGTTTCTCAACTATAAATGGCCGAATTACAAACTTAGGGGGCACACCCTGATGTACATCAATCCTTAGAAAGGTATGAGGAGAGCGGGCTGTTCTGCCTTTACCTTTGCGTCCGATAAATAAAAGCGATCGCGCCACCATTTGAACATAACCGCCCTGACTAATTTCCATCACTTCAACCTCATCTTTGCGCTGACCCCGTAAACTAGCACCACTTCCGCCACAGACCAACCAATTTAAATTGGAGTCAGCATGTTTAGTATCAAGGGTACGCAAATGCTCAAAGCAATGGGCGTGTCCACTTAAGATTAAATCTACCAGTGGTCGTTTTTCCGGTAGGGAACCAATAGCAGCAGCCACCTGATCCAATACTTGGCGTAAATGCCCACGAACTGCGATCGCATCTGGCTGCTCCCATCGGCTTGTTTCCGTTGAATAGGGAGAGTGATGAAGATAGACCACTCGTCCCCGTACCTGAGGATCATGCCAAGAATCAATTAACCGTTGCTGTAACCAGTCTAGTTGTTCTTGGTCAGGACCAGCCTTAGGTTTAGAGGAAGAGTCAGAACTACAAAAGGTATTGGAATCAAGGGCAAAAAAGTCAATCCCGCCATATCTAAAGGTATAGTAGCGATTAGGTAGGCGGGTAAAGTGACCAGGTTGGTAGCGCAGGCATCTGCCCGTTTTGGTCTTGGCCGTATAGTGTTGGTTAAGGTACTCAGCTAAATTACGGCGCTTGTGAGGCTGACTCAAGCAATCAAGAAAAGCGTGAGCATAGGCTTTGCCTTGGTAAGAACTCTCCCAACCTAGGGTCAACCCTAACTTAGATTTTAACCAACGGTGTAGAGGTAAACTTAACTGAGCAAATAATCTGGGCAGAAACGTCAGGTCATAGTAATCATGATTTCCTGGTACAGGAAAAATCGGATGATTAAAGACTAGTCGAGTAGTGTCAGTTTTCTTGACAGGACTCCTAATACCGAAAACCTCTCGGTAGAATTGAATAAATTTCTCCAGATAAAACTCAGCAGACCCAAAGGGATAAACCAGATCCCCTGTGTGTAAGGTAAAGCGACACGTATCGATGTGCTCACCTAATTGTTGAGCAATTTGTGCTTGCAGCTTCTCTCCATATTTCGTATCTGAATCCGTATCCCCAAGGACTAGAAATGAAAAGTCTGGACGTTCATTTTCACCATCATCAAGGACTAACTTAGTTTGGTCAATTTCCTCCTTGATAATCGCAAGATTACCCCAGCATAAGCACTGGTTAATTGTAGCGATTTTAGTAGCAATAGGTGGATCATATAGCATGTTTTAAATCTAGCCATTATACGACTTGTGAGGTACAAATCTTTGGGTTTTAGGGAGCAGGGAGCAGGGAGCAGGGAGCAGGGAAGAGGCAAGAGGCAAGAGGCAAGAGGGAAAAGAAAAAAAATAATGTGTATATCATATCTATGAGAAACGCTACATTTATTTGCAAAATATAGTTTTTAATTGTATTTTGTAAATAGGTCAGGAACAATATTAATGTTTTTTAAAAATACCAAAAAATACTCCAAGCTTTTTCCTATTGTTCCCTGCTCCCTGCTCCCTGCTCCCTGCTCCCTATTCCCTATTCCCTATTCCCTGTTCCCTGTTCCCTGTTCCCTGTTCCCTTTTACTTAGACAATGTCGATGTCAGGTTCTCTTCTTCCTCCTCCCAAGCCTCTTCTTTGTGATTGTTTCCGTAACCCTCTTTGTAGTAAACGTAAGGGCTATTGGAGTCAGCTTCAACACCATTAGCAACAAGGCCTAAAACATTAACTCGGGACAGTCTGAGATTATCAAGAGCTTGGGTCAGAGCAGAGCGGTCTGTTTTTTGAATGCGAGTTACCAGAATCAATCCATCGGTTTTAGGAGTAAGCAAGGTAGTATCTGCTAATCCCAAAACTGGGGGAGTATCATAAATAATTAGGTCAAATATTTCTTCGAAATATTTGATCAATCCTTTCATTTTCTCGGAAGAGAGCAGTTTGGTAGGGTCTGGAGGAATTTTACCTGCGGTTAGGATTGATAAGCCCGGTAGATCAGGTATCGGTTGGCTGTTAATTACCTCTTCAGGAGTTCGGGTTTGGGCAATTAAATTACTTAATCCCAACTCATTGGGTAATTGCAATCTAGTATGAACTTGGGGTTTACGCATATCCGCATCCACTAGTAACACCTTTTTTCCCATGGCTGCTGCTGTTTGAGCCACGAAAAGTGAAATGGTTGACTTACCATCCCCAGGCGTAGATGAACTGATGGCCACAGAATGGATTGGGCGGTCTGAACTGAGTAATTGAATATTGGTATTGAGTACTCGTATAGCTTCCAAAAAGTGTGAAAATTGGGCGTCTTTACCATAGCTATAAGCGGTTAATTTTTTCCTCAAACCTGGTATTACCCAGGTAAAGGGTGTAGAAAAGAAACGTCCTACTGTTTCTAAGGAATTAGTACTTGGGGCTCCTGGTAGTTTTTTATTAATGGGGATAGTCCCTAATACAGGAAGTTTGGTTTGTTGTTTTAGTTCGTCGAGAGTGTGATAAACGTTATCTAATCGTTCTAAAACCAAAGCAAAACCAATGCCTACCAGAATGGTAGCTACAGCTCCCAAGGTTAAATTACGTGGGATATTAGGAGAGATGGGATTCTCTGCCCAAACTGGGGCTTCAATCACTTCCCAAGGAATCTCGGTTTGGGCTTCTTGAATTTTCAAGCTTTGTTTGGTAGTCTCAAATTTATTTAACGCTTCTGTTGCAATTTGTATTTCTCGCTGTAACTCGGCGTATCGTCTGGCTAAGGCAGGGATTTGTTGAGCCTGTTGGTCTAGTTGTTGTTGGGCAACGAATAAGGTTTGACGTTTGGTTTCAATCCGTTGTACTTCAGTTACACCTTCTGCAAATTTCGAGTTTAACACTCGCTCTGCTTCTTGCTCTAGGATTGGGAAGAGGTTTTGCCGTTGAGTTTGGAGAAGTTGAATAGCTGTGCTTTGGGGTTGGAAGCGAGTTAATTCCCCAGCGATTTGGCTTTCTACAGTTCTTAACTGACCAATGATGTTCTGATAGAGTGGAGCCTCACCAAGAGCCGCCAGGGCTCCCGTTTCTTGTTGTAGAGAACCAAGATAGGAACGGGCTTGAACTAATTCTTGTTCAAGGGCTAAGTTTTGCTGCTTCAAGGTGGTCATTTGAGACGCAATGAGTTGAGCTTGGCTTTCGGGGTTAGTAAACTGATATCGCTCTCTAAAGACTTGTAATTGGTTTTGGAGTTGATTTACCCTACTTTGTAAGGATGGTAACTGGTTTTCAATGAATTGAATCCCTAGCTTTAAGTTAGTCTGGCGCTCTTCCAGGGAGTACTCCAGATATACCTGGGCTAATAGGTCTAACACAGTCAAGATCTGATCCTGATCGTTTCCCTCGTAGCTGATTTCTAAGATCTTAGTTTTCCCTAAGCGAGTGATGGTTAAATCCTCCATTAGGGAATCATAATCAATTTCGGGATAAGTTTTTTGGAGTTCTGCCAGCACTTTTTCCATTAGCTTAGGACTACGTAGAACTTCAATTTGGGTTTCGTAGTCTAAACCAGATTTAACGTCTTGGTCTCCTAAAAAAGACGTGAAATTCCCTAAGTCATTTTCAGCATTAACCGGCTCTACTAAAAGCTTAAATTTACTTTCGTAAATTGGCTCTTGATTTAACGTCATTGGGATGATGAAGGACATCCCTGTCACTGCTACCCCGACAATGACTAGTCCTCGCCGTTCCAGCACCGTAAGCCAAAGGCGCAAATCCCATTCACTATCATCTGCTTCTAACCATGGTGACCCTTGAGGTAAAGGAGGAAAGTTACCGTTATTACTGGCAATTGGCAAAGGAGAGGGAGAAAAATTATTAATCATTGCGTTTTGTTTATAGTTTAATTGAAAAGTCTAAGCATTCAGCCGTCAGCTTTTAGCTCACGCTACGCGAACAGCTATCAGCTGTCAGCAATAGACCAATAGATGATAGCTTAATGCTTACAAAAATTTTGTTTAAATCATGAGTATAATATGTTATATATTTCAATTTAAATAGATTTATAATAACCAAAATAAAATAATTGATTTTTTAACTCATGATTTAGATTTTATTTTAAATGTTTATTTAACTGTTATTTTTTATAGTTTAGAGGTTTTTATTATAATGAGTTACACAGGATTTTTTCCCTCTTGCCTCTTGCCTCTTGCCTCTTGCCTTTTCTGAGTTCCCTGTTCCCTGCTCCGAAGCTCCCTGCTCCCTTTTCACTTGCTATACTAATCCAACAACGAACGTATGGCAGGCAAAAATTGGAACACTGGACCAAGAATATTGGAGAGGGTATCAGTGATTCTGGCGGAACGGGAGCGACCAGCAAGGATAATATCGTTGTTCCATAGCAGAGGGTTAGTTTCGTCATTCAGTCCTTGCTTAAAATTGACTTGGATTTCCCGTCGGCTTAAGCTACCATCAGGATTAAAACGAATCAGCTCCACCACTTCTTCTGAGCGCTCATTAAATCCACCCGCCGAAAGCAACGCTTCATTCAAGGTAGTATTCGATGGGATTTCCACTGTTCCTTGTTGTTCCACTTCTCCAACAACATTGACCCGAATTACATTTGGAGAAAGATTAGTGGAAGCAATTTGAGCAGCTTCTGCGGCAGTGATGTCTGTGACAGCAGGAATAATGACTGTGTCTCCCCTTTGCAAGGCCAAATCTTGGCTGAGGTCTCCTTCTTGTAATAATTGCCACAGGTTAACGTTAATCAGCTGTTCTGTGCCATCGCGAGTGGGACGACGCACTTGAATTTTCCGCAAGTTAGCAGAGGGTTTAATCCCGCCAGCGGTTTGAATCGCTTGAGAAACTGTGGGGCGACTAGCGCCGTTTTCTCCTGCTGCTAGGTTTTGTCCTCCTCCTAGGCGGTAAGCTCCTGGTCTAAACACTTCCCCCACCACCGCCACATCGGATATGGCGTCAGTGCTCGCTAGGTTAGATGCTGCGAGTTGAGCGCTTTTGGCTAAGTCTACCTCAGTGGTGGCTGGAATTATAATGACATCCCCATCCCGCAAAATCAGGTTTTGACTCAAATCACCGGCTTGCAACAATTGTGAGAGATTAACCCTAATCGTATCAGTAATACCAGAAGGTTGAGTACGCCGAATTTGCACTCCCTCTAAATCCGCCGATTGGGTCATCCCGCCAGCCAGCTGAACCGCTTGAGCGATACTGGGAAACTGGGTATTATTGATTAAGGGTAGAACGTAGGAGCCTGGTTTTTTAATTTCCCCGGAAATAGCGATTTGTAACGGGCGGGCTTGGAGTAAACTAACGGTGATGGCAGGAGAGCGCAATTCTGATTGATATTTAGTTGCGATCGCAAACTCTGCTTCTTCTAAGGTCATGCCCTCAACGGTCAGTTTACCCACTAAGGGCAACTTGAGGGAGCCATCCACACCAACTTGTTGTTGGCCACTAAACTCCGGAACCCTGAAAATAGTAATTAGAATCACATCCCCGGCACCAAGGGTATAGGTTTGGTCGATTACAGGGCTAACTGACCCTACAGGAGATGCAGGAGTGGTAAGGTCAGGAAGAGTGGGGAATGGTATTGTTTGGGTAGGTTGCTCAAAGGTAGGCAGAGGTACCATGTCTGTGGACTGACCTGGGGGCGATGGTAGGGTCTGGGTAGGTTGCTCAAAGGTGGGCAGAGGGACAATCTCTGTGGACTGACCTTCAGAAGACTGACCTGGGTAAGGTGTTGGTGTCGATTGAGCAACAGTCAATTGAGCAATGGTCGATTCAGCAATAGCCGAAGCAAGTATAATTTCCCTGGGCTGTTCACCATTAGGCACTGATTCCCTGAATGTCAGCATAGCTAACTTCCCAGGAGCACTTAAGTTGGCATCAGCAACGATTAGCTCGACATCATCTTCTGGTTGATTAGAAATCTCAAAAAATGAACCATTAACTAACCTCAGGTCTGATCTAAAGGTTAATTTCATTACAGGTCTATTGGTAGTGTTGCCTTTTACTGCCACCTTCGATTTGGTTGGTTTGTTCACCTTAGGGATGGTGGCAATGATATCAGCTGGGGGTTTTTTCGCTACCTTTACTGGAGCTGGCTCCACGGTTTCCCATGGCATTTTGATCAAATCACTGCCAACGGAGCGAGCAACAATACGGTTAATCTGTAGTTTTTTGCTCGGTAGGATTTTAATCGGTAGTACTAAATCTGCCGGAGAAACCGTTACCCTAGGAAGGGGTGGAGGCAGGGGTGGTGGTTTAATAGTTGCAACGGTTTCTGGGCTAACGGTTTCTTCAGGAATAGCTAGTGAGCTTGGCCATGACTTACCTAGGTCTAACTGAGATCGGCTCTGGGAAAACTTTCCCTCAGGAAACCGTTGTGGTAAACCCAGAGTTTGTGACTCTTGGGGATTGGTATCGTTTTTTCCAAGATTGCCGAGATTCCCGAGATTGAATAAATTGACTGTTGTGGATTGATCAGCAGAAATCAGTTGGACAATCGGATGATCATTGTAATTCCAATTATTACTCAGCCCATACCCTATAAAATAGCTAGCGGCGGCTGAAACGGGAATCAGTACTAAGGCTTTGAACATGGGATTATTTGAATAACTTCAACAAATTCCAATTTAGGGAGTAGGGAGTAGGGAGCAGGGAGTAGGGAGCAGGGAGTAGGGAGTAGGGAATCGGGACAGCCCCCCGAGGGAGGATAGGGGCAAGATGCCTGTTCCACCCCTTATATAGCGCTACGCGCAAGTCAGAAGTCAGAAGTCAGAAGTCAGAAGTAAACTATACTCACGTTTCGGAGTTTAGGAGCGATGCAGCGCGGTCTTGGGGTTTCCCCCAAGACCGCGCTGCATCAAGACAGGTGCGGACACAGGTTCCGCACACAGAACCCAAACCATGAGCGACTGCATCAAGACGGGAGCAGAGAAGAGGTAAGAGGGAAAACAATCCTGTGCACTTTGGTTATTACCAATAATTTTTGAATATTCAACACTATTTATAGTTATTTTATAGTTACTTTATAGTTATTTTACAGTTACTAGTTATATAGCAATTCTCGTATTAATAGACCTGTTGCAAAAATAAATATGAAATCAAAATCTATCGCTTTTGCCTTCCCCTCCTGGGAGGGGTTAGGGGTGGGTTCCTCTTGCCTTTTGCCTTGTCTTCACCCACGGTTTATGAGACTTATGCAAGCGTACCGGAGGTTTAATCAGATACACACACCGATTTTTTACTTCTTCGCTGATCCGTTCGCGTTTTGGGTGCATGTCAGTTTTGTTAATCCCTGATTCAGATACCCCATTATCCCCCTTAATAAGGGGGACTTTTCAATCTAATTCCCCCCTTTTTTAAGGGGGGTTAGGGGGGATCTATGTACCTAATTACAAATTTGACATGTTACCTTCCCTTGGCCCAGGGCATCAGCCCCTAAAAATACCCGACAGGGAACTAACTTAATAAACTAAGTTAATAGACCTCTATCCTTAATACTGGTCTTGGGGTAGTTATCAGGATTATTCCCTACAGGATTCTTCTGGAACAGGGAACAGGGAACAGGGAATAGGGAATAGGGAATAGGGAATAGGGAGCAGGGAGCAGGGAGCAGGGAGTAGGGAGCAGGGAGCAGGGAGCAGGGAGTAGGCAATAGGCATGCTAGCAATAGTGAAAAAATTTTGTTTACCTAATAGTGAGAAAAAACGCTGTATAGCAATTTTCATGACGAGTAAGCGAAATTGCTGATTTTTTGCGATGCATTCCTGCTCCATTCGCGTAGCGTGGCCTAGGGCCTTAGTCCCTACTCCCTACTCCTTGTTTTTTATTTGATAGCGTTCAAATAAATATAGTGTTTTCCATACTTATGAGATATATTCAAGTTTGTTACCCCGACTCCTTACTTCTGACTTCTGACTTCCGACTTCTGACTTCTGACTTCTGACTTCTGACTCCCTACTCCCTAAAATTCAGTAATTTTTACCTCCACTAATTTATAAATAAAACATATATTAATACCATCAATAATAATAGTTTTTTAAAAAATACTTTCAAATAAAATAAATAAAAAAAAAAAATTTTCCTGATGTTATATTCAAGGTTAGTAGAAGTGATACGAGAACTAAATCGAGTTGATTATTGATCAGCTAATAAGAGAAACTATCTTGCTGTAGTCACTAACTAATTGGCTTTGATTTATTAACAAGTTTTGAGTGCATTTTACCTTAATTCCTGCATCATTGATCTGGGAGTACGCTATACCACACCTATATTATTTAAACGTTACGGACTGACACTCACATTCAGAGTCAGCTTAAGGCATGATTCACATTTCCAAACTTGCAACCTACAGTTTTGCGGTGTTCACTCCCTGGTTTATCGGGGGTCAAGCTCCAGCAACTGCGGCAGTCCCTCATGGTGGGAACCCCCAAGACCGCGCTGCCTCTAATTTATACTCTAACTACAAGGATTTAGGAACCTCTGTTTCTACTGTTAATCCTACTGTTAAGAGTCCATCGGTAAAGGTACTGCTGGGAGCAACTCCTGTGGGGCTTAGTACTACTAATCGTGAGATTAAAACTAGTCCAGAACCAGTTAAGCCTTTCGGTGCCATATCTAACGTAGGAACTCCAGTTTTGGGAGCGGGACTAGTTGCTGGTAATCAGGTTAATTATCCAGTTAATTATCCAGTTAATTATCCAGTTAACTCAGTTCCCAAGGTAAGCACTGAAACTGCTATAACTCAAGGAAGATTAACGTCAACCAAAAAGAGTTTTTCTAGTCCATGGTTAGGGTCTACTTCAGCCTTAAGTGGGAACTCTAGAACCAGTGGTGCTGAGGTTACTTCACCCTATCAACCATCCCATACATCCTACCAGCCAGTATCGAGCACACTAGTTTCTCAATCTAGTGACGCCACTAACCCCACTGAATCTCCAAACCCTTCTACAATTTCGCCAGAACTTGAAGAGAAACTCCGCGAGTTCAGAAAGAGACTAGAGTTCTACCGATTAAACGTTGAGTCAGCTAAGCCTCGTACAGTTTCTCCAGGGTTTAGCATTGCCAATCCCTCGGGATTTGGGACTGACAAGTACAACGGTTTTGTAGGGTTTGGTTTTCAAGCTCCTGCTCGCTATAGCGGTGGTCAGGGTGGTTTAATCGGAGGTGGTTTGGATGGAGGCTTAGGATTTGGCTTTGGTGTTGGGGACGCGACCGACTCAGTGGGAGCACAGTTATCCTATACAGTAGCTAGTTTTGGTGGTAGCCGACCTTTTGGTAGTGGAGGTTTTAATGCCAAAATACACAGTAGATTTGAGCCGGGATGGGGTGTTGCTTTAGGAGGAGAAGGAATCATTAACATCGGACGATTACCGGAAGGTGCTAATGATAGCGCTGAATTTAATGATTTCGAGAATAGCTACTACGGAGCCGTGACCAAGGTGCTTCCCCTCAGAGCTAACCCTAGTGACCCTTTTGGTGTGGCAGTCGTGACGGTCGGAGCTGGTACAGGTCGGTTTCGCAGTGAAGAAAAAGTATTGAATCAAGAAAGTGGTATTGGTGTCTTTGGTGGTATAGGTGTGGGAGTGCTCCCGTGGCTAAGTGTAATTACGGAGTGGACGGGACAAGATTTAGCTATCGGTGCATCCATTGCCCCGTTTAAAAATATCCCTATCGTATTTACTCCCGCCATCAGAGATATTGCTGGTGCAGGGGATCAAGCCCGTTTTACGTTGGGTGTTGGTGGCTCAGTGGGGGATGTTATCTCTCTGTTGGATCTGATTTTCTAAGATTCCGGTTTAGGTCTCAACTGCCGTTAAGGCAAGCTAATAGGTTACACCGAGGTAAATTCACAGAGGTAAATCATGAAACTCATACCCTCAATTAACATTAAAACTGCCAGTGTTATGACAATCACTGCTTTGGCGATGGCATCGACTTCAATTTTGCCTGCCCAAGCTAATGATAATGGGCCAACTGTGGGAGAAAAGATAGGAACCGCTATCTTGATTCAGCGTGTAGGGCGAGCTGCCCAGGCTCGCCGTGCTGCCCGCGCCGCACAAAATTTGGGTGGATTAAGCCCGCAATCTACTGCTTTGTTAAACAATGTTGTAACCAGTGCTGCGCAGATAGATGCTTGTGCAGCGAGTGGTTGTTCACAGGCAGAGTTATTCGATTTATTAGGCGTGGCCAATGCTAATCTACAACAGTTTGTGAACTCAATTCAATCTGGAAATCAGTAAATCATAGTTCTAAGAGCTGATAATTTTTACGCCATTGCACCATGGTTTCCTCTGGATATTATGTAGTTGCCTTCATTGTTGCCGCTTTAATTGTTTTTAATACTATTCCGATAGTTAAAGCGGCTGCCATCAAGTATCAGTACACGGATTTACCAGCCGAGCGGAAAGTGCATCGACAACCAATGGTGCGTTTAGGGGGAATTTCTATTGCTGCTGGCACTTTACTGGCTCTGTTTTTAGTATGGAGTTTAGGAGGGTTGGCAGATTTTCCCCCTGGCGTTTCTTCAGAGGTTTGGGCAGTTGTTCTCGGCAGTTTCTGCTTTTTCTTGATTGGCGTTACCGACGACTTGGTGAGTTTATCGCCCTTAACGCGCTTGTTACTGCAAGCGGTCGTGGCTAGTGTCGCTTGGGCAATGGGGCTGGAGATTAGCCTTGTCAGTCTGCCAGGAGTGGGAATATTACACTTAGGATGGCTGAGTTTACCTCTTACGGTCTTTTGGCTAACAGGGGTTGTCAACGCCATAAATTGGATTGATGGACTGGATGGCTTGGCTTCAGGAGTGGCTGGGATTGCTGGGGTGATGATTTTCCTCCTCAGTTTGTTCATGGGCGAAACCGAGACAGCACTAATTAGTGCCGCATTAGTGGGGAGTTTATTAGGATTTTTGTACTATAACTTCAATCCAGCCCAAATTTTTATGGGAGATGGTGGCTCCTACTTCATCGGTTTCACCATCGCTAGCCTGAGTGTGATGGCATTGGTGAAAAGTGCCGTAGGGACAACAGTGCTCCTACCTTTGCTGGTCTTGGCCGTACCCCTTTTAGATATGTCTGCGGTGATTATTCTAAGATTATATAACGGTAGCTCACCTTTCCAGGCGGATCAACGGCATCTCCATCATCGTTTGTTAAAAGCAGGTTTGTCTCATCGACTAACGGTGTTACTGATTTATGCCCTGACCTTATGGGTAGGTAGTTTAGCTTTAGTTTTTGTTGAGTTTCCTGGCAGTCCGGTAATTCTCGGTAGTACAACGATTTTACTAGGATTGGTCAGTTGGAGAGCATGGGAGTCTGTTCATGGCTCTTCCATGGAGCAGGGAGTGGGGAGTGGGGAGTAGGGAATAGGGAGCAGGGAGCAGGGAGCAGGGAGCAGAGAAAAAATTCTTTGTATAGCACTACGCAATAAAGTTAGGACATGGCTAAAAGCTGAAAACCTGTTGTAGTAAACTTCTGACTTCTGACTTGTGACTTCTGACTTGCGCGTAGCGCTATACCTGATCAGCACGAAAATTGCTATAGCGTTGCTTATCGCTATGAAGTACACAGGATTGTTTTCCTCTTATCTCTTACCTTCCCCTCCTGGGAGGGGTTAGGGGTGGGTTCCTCTTACCTGCTCCCTACTCCCTACTCCCTGCTCCCTAAAAGCCATAACTTTGTACTTCATAAGTACAAGAATTCCTATACATCTAAATTACATATGAGTTGTAAACGTGGCTGGGGAGATGGCCAGATGGCCATCTCCCCAGACTCCGCGCGCCATCTCCGCGCGCCCCCGCTCCATAGCTACTCCCTACTCCCTAGAACCAAAGTGGTGCGTTACGGGACGGATTGTCTGAAGTTACTGAGAAAATCACGGCTCCCCAGTCCCTAAGGCACCCTACACAACTCTTGCCTCTTGCCTCTTGCCTCTTGCCTCTTGCCTCTTGCCTCTTGCCTACTCCCTACTCCCTGCTCCCTGCTCCCTGCTCCCTGCTCCCTGCTCCCTACTCCCAATTCCCTGTTCCCTGTTCCCTAAAACAATTGAAAAAACTATCAGTGGATTTATGGTTTTTATTAAACAACTAAAAACATCAAATCTAATTAAAGACTGGTTACCGACAAATACAGTTAGTGACCAGTCTCTGCGGCTGTCTGTACTAACTCAGTTTTTCCCTCCTGACTATGCGGCTACTGGCCAGCTAATTCAAGAGTTGGTGATGCAATTGGGCAAACAAGGCATGGATATTAAGGTGTTTACTGGACAACCAGGCTATGCCTTTGAGACTGCCACTGCACCAATGTATGAAAAGTTGGGCAAAGTACAAATTAAGCGATCGCGTGCGTCTCAACTGTGGCCTCAGCAGATTCGTGGCAAGGCTATAAATGGCTTAGTTTTTGCTGTGCGAGCGTTTTTGCACTTAGTTAAAAACTGTCGTCGTCGTAATTTGGTGTTATTAACGACTGCGCCACCGTTTTTTCCTGTGGTTGCCTACCTGGCTCGTAAGATTTTTGGTATGCGCTATGTTTGCCTAATTTACGATTTTTACCCAGATATTGCTGTAGAGTTAGGAGTGATTGGTCACAATCATCCCTTGGCTCGATTTTGGAGAAGTCTCAATCGTCGGGTTTGGCGTAAAGCGGAGGCAATAATTGTCCTCAGTTCAGCCATGAAGCAACGAGTGATAAATACCTGTCCTAAATTGGCTAACAAGGTGGCGGTGATTCACAGTTGGGCTAACCCAGATGTGATTGTACCACTGCCCAAGCCAGATAACTGGTTTGCCCAGAAGCACAATTTAGTGAATAAGTTTACGGTGCTTTACTCTGGTAATATGGGGCGCTGCCATGATATCGACACGATTCTTGAGACTGCTAAATTACTAAAAGACGAACCGATTCAGTTTGTCTGTATTGGTAGTGGCGCGAAGCGAGAAGCGTTAATCGAGGACGTGAAGGGCTTAGGCTTAACTAATTTTCTGTTTTTGCCCTACCAAGACAAAGAAGTATTGCCCTACTCCTTAACCGCTTGCGATCTCTCCTTAGTCAGTGTGATGCCTGGTATGGAAACCTTAGTGGCTCCTAGCAAACTCTACTCTGCGTTAGCCGCTGGGGTTCCGGTGGCGGTGATTTGCTCTCGGGAGGCGTACTTAACTGAGCTGATCGCCAAGGCTAAGTGCGGTAGCAGCTTCGTGAATGGAGATAGCCAAGGTCTGGCTGACTATATCCGCTCTCTGGCCGCTAATCAGGGGTTAGTAAAATCCCTAGGTCAAGCTGGTCGTGAGTATTTATTAGAGAATTTTACTCCTGAAGTGATTGCTAAGCAGTATGATCAGGTTCTTTGTGAAGCGTTGAGTGGGGAATAGGGAGTAGGGAGTGGGGTGTGGGGTGTGGGGAGTAGGGAGTAGGGAGTAGGGAGTGTGGGGAGTGGGCGCGGGGAGTGTGGGGACGAGTGGAGTGAGCCTCCTGCCTGCCTGGGAATTCAACGGGCAAGATGCCCGTTCCACCAAGATGCCCGTTCCACCAAGATGCTGGTTCCACAAAACTCTTAAAATCATTCTATTATTAAGCAACGCTCCCTGTTCCCTATTCCCTACTCCCTGCTCCCTGCTCCCTGTTCCCTATGACATTGACGTATGGGCTTTTTTTTGATACTATTATTTACCGGAAGTATTTTTTAATAAAATTCAATTAAAAATTAAACAATTTTCTACAACCAATTAGATCAATTATCCTGATTATAAGGTATTTCGCTGATCCTTTTAAACCAAAGGTCAGAATTAATAACGTCTTAAATGCAATCAGCGCCAATAAAGACGTTAATCATAGATATAATCAATGCTATTTCAAATAATTTAGGAAATTGTCCTGAAATATATAGGTTACTAAGAATACAGAATTAGTGCTGATTATTTACGCACTCATTTAAAAAAATATTTTTATATTTTGTTTATAAAAAATCTTATAGTGAAACAATTTTATGACCTAATTGATTATAGTTTTTCTCAACAATATTCTCAATTTTCCTGAAAAACATAGATTAATAAGAATAAATGATTTGGGGTTAACTACTAAGGTTTTATTGACTGATTTGTTTAAGAGATAATCGTAAATTTCAGCAATCAGCAATCAGTTATCAGCAATCAGCAATCAGCAATCAGCAATCAGCAATCAGCAATCAGCAATCAGCAATCAGCAATCAGCAATCAGCAATCAGCAATCAGCAATCAGCAATCAGTTATCAGTTTTTGAATAAGCGATGCAGCGCGGTCTTGGGAGTTTCCCCCATGAGTGACTGGATCAAGACAACAGGTAAGCATTTGAGTTAAGTCACAGGCTGGAAGCCTGTGCCACGGCTGACGGCTGACCGCTGACCGCTAAAACTAAATACTAGGTAGTTATAGCACTAAGCATTAAAGTTAGGACATTGATACAAGCAGCAAAAGCTATTGTAGTCAACTCTTGCCTTTTGCCTTTTGCCTCTTGCCTTGCGCGTAGCGCTATATTACTATCTAGATCCTTAAATTTAGGAGTGGGCTTCGATGGTCCTGTTGATCTCAGTCTCTCCCCACACCACTTTTCATTAGTTGTGATGTCAACAACAGAAAAGTGATTAAGGGGGAGAGTGTGTCTATTATTTTAGGGAGCAGGGAGTAGGGAATTTAGAATTTAGAATTTAGAATTTAGAATTTAGAATTTAGAATTTAGAATTTAGAATTTAGAATAGTGGCAAGAGGCTGTATTCAGAAAATTTTATTAGTTGAATGTAAGCTAATGCGCTACGCGCACACTACGGGAACAGTTATCAGCTATCAGCTATCAGAGCATTACTGAGGGGCTGAATGAATAGGAGTGGGGTGGGCATCCTGGCTGCCGGAAAAATGAAACAGACAAGATCCCTGTTCTACGGTTGAGGCCACTGGCATCTTGCCAGTTCTACAGTTGGGACACTGGCAAGATGCCGGTTCTACGGTTGGGACACTGGCAAGATGCCAGTTCTACACTTGCCACTCTTCTCCCCCCTGCTCCCGATTCTTCATTCTTCATTCTTCATTCTTCATTCTTCATTCTTCATTCTTCATTCTAAATTCTAAATTCTTCATTCTTCATTCTTGGTTGCTACCTTGATAGCGTTAGTCAAAAGTATCGGTTGTTTGCTGACCGGCCAGGACAACTTCAGGCGCGTGGTGTTAAACCAAAATATGCCTTGATGCTGATAGCGAGTAAAACTACAGTAGCTATCGAAGGAGAATGGGTAGAGGCATTTTGGTGTAGTGAGTGCCAGAAAACCAAGTGGTATCACGTGTGCAAGAGTGGAGGCGATCGCACTTATAAGGTATCGTTGGCTCCGGCTGAGTTATGGCAGCAGGTCACAGGGGTGATCGATCCAGATGGCAATTCTTGAGTGGGGGAGTTTACCCGTCGCCAGTCTAGAAGAATTGGTTTTTATGGGGTTAAGGATTTTGGGGTGATTTAGTTTTGGCTCTCTAGTCCTTGTGGATGAGTTAGGGGTGAGCTTAAACATGTCCAGGTTATTTGCAAAAAGACAGATTATATTATGACAACTCCAGTTAGATCTAAGGAGAAGTTCCTAGTTTTTGGTTCTCCAGCGATTGAGAATGCAGAGATCCAAGAAGTTGTAGCTAGTATGAAGAGTGGGTGGTTAGGAACAGGTCCTAAAGTTGCCCAATTTGAAAATGATTTCAAGACCTATAAAGGTGCTAAGTATGCAGTAGCTGTGAATTCTTGTACTGCGGCACTGCATTTGAGTATATTAGCAGCGGGCTTGAAGCCAGGAGATGAGGTAATTACCACTCCGCTAACATTTTGTGCCACTGTTAATGCCATTATCCATGCTGGGGCTACACCTGTGGTAGTGGATATTGATCCGCTGACAATGAATATTGATCCTAAGCAGGTTGAAGCAAAAATTACCTCCAAGACCCGAGCAATTTTACCTGTTCATTTTGCTGGTCGTCCCTGCAATATGGATGCACTCTGTGAGATTGTTGAGCGATATAAATTAAAACTGATTGAAGACTGTGCCCACGCCATTGAGACCGAGTACAAAGGTCGCAAAGCAGGAACATTTGGTGATTTTGGCTGTTTTAGTTTTTATGTTACCAAGAACATCGTCACGGGTGAGGGAGGTCTGGTACTGACTAACTGTGAAGAAGACGCAGCCCGCATCAAGATCCTAGGACTACACGGCATGAGTAAGGATGCTTGGAAGCGTTTTGGTGATGAAGGTTATAAACACTATCAAGTAGTGGAATGTGGCTTCAAATACAACATGATGGATCTTCAGGGAGCCATTGGCATTCATCAGCTAGAGCGAGTTGAACCTTATTGGCAGCGACGTCAGGAGATTTGGCAGAAATATAATCAAGCTTTTGCTAATTTACCCATTGGCTTACCAGCAGAACCGGAACCAGACACCCGCCATGCCTATCATTTGTATACCGTTATGGTTGATGAAGCGAAAACTGGGATTAGCCGTGATGGGTTTCTGAATCGAATGACTGCTGAAAATATTGGGGTGGGAGTACATTATTTAAGTGTTGCTGAACATCCTTACTATCAGCAGACCTTTGGCTGGAAACCAGAAGATTATCCTAATGCTATGGGTATTGGAAGGCAGACGGTGAGTTTGCCATTGTCGGCGAAGTTGACCGATGAAGATGTTGAAGATGTGATTTGGGCAGTGAAGAAAGTAATCAAACACAGCTAATGCAAAGAATTAAGAGATTTCTGAATCGCTTGCTTACTTTTGCAGAGTTCTGGATTGTTTATAGTTTAGGTAAAGTATTTGGGATTTCCATAATTGTTAGATATTTGAAAAATCCCAATCCTCAAATAACAGTTAAACTTCTGCGAAAATTTGGTGCCACTATTGGAGAAAAAACTACAATAAAAAGAAGTTTACTAATTGATAATGCTTATGAAGACAAGAATTCAGCAGGAGATTTCAGCTATCTCTACATTGGCGAGAACTGCTACATAGGTGATTCCGTTTACTTTGACCTTGCCAACAAAATTATATTGGACAATAACGTTGTTATCTCCGGTCAAGTGTCATTTATCACTCATGCTGACTGTAATCGTTCTAATTTTTTAGCACAAAAATTTCCGCGAAAATGTCAGTCTATTTTTGTTAATAATGGTGCATGGATTTGTTTCAAAGCTACTATCCTATCAGGGGTCAAGGTAGGTAAAAATTCTGTAGTAGCAGCCAATGCTCTTGTAAGAGAAAATGTGAATTCCTTCACAGTATATGCTGGACTACCAGCTAAAAATATTAAAAATCTCGATAATTCCGGCAAAACAATGGATTTATAAAATGGCCAAGGAATTTAAAAATATTTTAATTAACTCAATTCACGACCGGGAGTTGAAATCATGTGCCTCTAGACATTTAAAAGGAAAGTTAATTGATATTGGTTGTGGAACTAAACCTTACAAATATTTCCTCTCTAGCTACATACAAGAACACATTGGAGTTGACCATGAAGGTACATTTCATGATAAATCCCATATTGATTTAATTGGTACAGCTTATCAAATACCAGTTGAAGATTATTCTTTTGACTCTGCTCTATGTACGGCTGTTTTAGAACATTTAGAAGAGCCAGAATTAGCTTTAATAGAATGTAATCGAGTTCTTAAAATCGGTGGTATAGCCATTTATTCTGTTCCATTTATATGGCATTTACATGAAGAACCTAGAGACTTTTATAGATATTCAAAATATGGATTAAAATATTTATTTGAAAAAACTGGATTTGAAATTGTAGAAATCAAAGCCCTTTCAGGATTTTGGGTAACATTTGGTCAGTTATTAGTTTATAATTTATATCGAAGCAATCGTAGTTTATTACGTTTGCTTCGGTTAATTGATGCTATTGGATTATTAATTCAGGGTTTTTCGTATATTCTAGATAAGATTGACAAAACAGAACAATGGACATGGATGTATATAGTAGTAGCCCAGAAAAAATTAAATTAATTGATGTCAAAAATTTTCTTAGAGAAAATCTTAAAACAGAGGTAGAAAAGTATTTTGGCATACAAGATAATCAGTGGCTTGAGCGGGTCACGAATAATTGGTTTGATGTTCAAAAAGACTATACTGGAAGATGGAAAGTAATTAAAGAAAAAAGTGAACTCAATAGTAAAATTCTAGATATGGCTGCTGGGTGTGGTACTTTTGTTTTATTTGGCTTGAACCATGGATACGATGTATGGGGTGTTGAACCTGAAACATGGAAACGAGAATACTTTTTGAAAAAAATTAACGCATGTAATTATTCTTCAAGCTATGCAGATCATATATTAGAAGGGGTCGGGGAATCTTTACCCTTTGAAGATAATTTTTTTGATATTGTTACTACCTATCAAACTTTAGAGCATGTTCAATGTGTTCAAACTTGTATTATAGAAATGCTGCGTGTGCTCAAGCCTGGTGGTTGTCTATACATACAATGTCCTGATTATAATAGTTTTTTTGAACCTCATTATAGAATACCTTTTTTACCAAAAATGAATAAAAAAATTGCAAAAATTTACCTAAAATTAATAGGTAAACCAACTCTGGGGCTAGACACTTTACAATGGACTACTGAAAAAGAAATAATTACTATTATTGATAGTAGTAATTATATAGTTAAAATAGAACAAACAGGATTAAAAAATCCTGATCATCGTCGTATTAAAATTATCAATAAACTACCGAAATATCTACAACATAGTTTTTACGTTTATCTAATTGATTGGATTTATAAAATCAAACAAGAAATCAAAAAAATATCTTTAATAGGTAGAAGAGAAAACCATGTAAGTTTATGGATTACTAAAATACAATGAGTCTAGGTAAGAAGACTACTTCCGGTATTAAATGGTCTTCAGTTTCACAAATTGCGCGACAGCTGATGCAGTTTGCCACTACAGCTATTCTTGGTCGTTTGCTCTCTCCTGATGATTTTGGCTTGCTGGGTATGGCAACCATTGTAATTGGATTTGTAGAACTTTTTAAGGACTTAGGTACATCAGCAGCAGTAATCCAGAAAAATAATCTTTCTGAATCTCTTGTCCATAGCATTTTTTGGATTAATGTAGGCTTTGGTATCCTGGGAACAATTATTCTTTTCATAATTTCTCCCTTAGTAGCTAAGTTTTATGAGGAACCAAGAATTGCTCCAGTGCTGATGGTTCTTTCCTGTGCATTTTTGATTTCCAGTATCAGCATTTTACAAAACGCTATTCTACAAAAAGATTTAGCATTCAATAAATTAGCCAATATAGAAATTTTTGCAGTCTTTAATGGATCTGCGATTGGTATTGTTTCAGCATTCCTAGGCTTTGGAGTATGGAGCTTAGTTTATCAATCGGTAACCGTTGTTACGGTTACAACGGTTTTACTTTGGATAACAACTGCTTGGAAACCAAAATTAGTTTTTTCCTGGAACGAGGTGAGACAGGTTGGCCGTTATAGCTTGAACTTAACTGGGTTTAATATATTTAACTATTTTATTAGAAATGCAGACTATATTTTAATCGGAAAATTTTTAGGATCTGAGTCATTAGGATATTACACCTTAGCCTATCGCCTCATGCTTTACCCCTTGCAGAATATTTCTGGAGTACTTGGGAAGGTAATGTTTCCGGCTTTTTCTCAGGTACAAAACGACAATGCTAGATTTAGGCGCGCTTATCTTAAGGTTGTTGCCACGATTGCCCTAGTTAGTTTTCCGGTCATGATGTGTCTGTGGGCTATTTCTGAACCATTTATCCTGACATTGTTTGGTTCTCAATGGCAGCCTGTAATTGTGTTACTGATGATTCTGATTCCTGTAGGAATTGTTCAATCTATAGGAACAACAGTCGGTACAATCTATACTTCCAAAGGTCGTACAGATTGGATGCTTCGCTGGGGTATTGGTTCGGGAACATTACTTACCCTTGGAATCGTGATTGGATTGCAATGGGGCATAGTTGGGGTGGCTACGGCTTATGCAACTGCTTCTTTGCTCGTCACCTATCCAAGTTTTGCAATTCCTTTTCGCCTCATAAATTTACGGGTAAGTGACTTGATTCCAGTGCTTTGGCGACCATTTCTGGCAAGCTTATTGATGCTTGGGGTGCTGATGAGTTTAAAGATGTTGGTTTTGCCCACAAGTCTAGCCAGTGCTTGGGTATTAAGCATACTGGTGCCTACAGGATTGATTACTTACTTGTTAGCTAGTTGGTTGATTAATAGAGAGCAGATGCAGGAATTATTGGCTACATTAGGAGTCAAGAGATGATAAATCAGGCATTAAATCATAAAAATATAACTGTGCTTCACAGTAATGATAACTGGCTCCCTTTAACAGAAAACTGGCTGTATAATCAGATTCGCAATTTGCCAGACGAAATTGAAAATCATATTATCTGCCAAACTACAAGGAATTTGGATCAATTTAGTTTACCTAATATCCATTCTTGTTCAGAATTACTGCCAAGGTTAACTAATCTATATCAAAGATTAGGTAAACTGAGAGGTTCGAGCTACTTATATCAATTTGCTTTCTCACAATTACTGGTTAAAATAGCCGAAAAATATAAAGCAGATATTTTGCACTCCCACTTTGGTAATACCGCTTGGTATAATATTAAGGCTGCAAAACAAGCAAATTTAAAGCATATCGCTACATTCTACGGTTACGATGTTAACTTTATGCCTAAGCAATATCCCAAGTGGCTTCAGCGCTATCAAACCTTGTTTAAGCATATAGACTGTATTCTTTGTGAAGGCTCCCACATGGCTCAGTGCATTGCTGAGTTAGGCTGTCCACAACATAAGATTCAAGTTCATCATTTAGGTATTGCGATTGAAGAGATTCCCTTTAAACCTCGGTCATGGAATCCTTCTGAAGCTTTGCATGTACTTATCGCCGCTTCCTTTCGTGAGAAAAAGGGCATTCCCTATGCCATAGAAGCTTTGGGGCAATTGCAGCATGAACTTCCTCTGAAACTAACTATTATTGGTGATGCTAGTCCCGATCATAGAAGTCAGGCAGAGAAACAAACAATTCTCACTGCTATCGAAAAATACAACCTTCAGTCAAAGGTTCGTATGTTAGGTTATCAACCCCATGCGGTTTTATTAGAAGAAGCTTACAAGCATCATGTCTTTATCTCACCTAGTGTTACATCAAATGATGGTGATACAGAAGGTGGTGCACCTGTAGCAATTATTGAAATGATTGGTACGGGAATGCCCGTTGTAAGTACCAAGCACTGTGATATCCCAGAAGTAACTAAAAATAGCGTGCGAAGTTTGTTAGCACCAGAACGGGATGTGGATGGATTGCTTAGTCATCTTAAGTGGTTGATTAATAATCCTGACCAATGGAGCAAAATGCTTGAGGCTGGGCGTGGATATGTGGAACAAGAATATGATGCTGGCCAACAGGGTGTAAGACTAGCAAATATTTACCAGTCAATTAGCAGTTAACGATTTATCACTAAAAATACTTCATCAATTATGTTAAATACTAAACTACTCGAAACTATTCAATCCAAACAAGCAATTATTGGCATTGTTGGCTTAGGCTATGTCGGCTTACCCTTAATGCTGCGCTTCGTAGAGTCTGGATTTAATGTCCTGGGCTTTGATATTGACACGACAAAAATTGAGCAACTAAATAATGGTCAGAGCTATATCAAGCACATCGGTACTGATAGAGTAGCCTCTGCACATCAGACAGGTCGCTTGTTGGCTACGGATGATTTTACTCGTGTCAGAGAAGCTGATGCATTAATTCTGTGTGTTCCTACTCCTCTGGGAACTCATCACGAACCAGACCTTTCCTTTGTCATTAATACAATTAATTCCCTCACTCCTCATTTACGTAGGGGACAACTTCTGAGTTTGGAAAGTACAACTTATCCAGGGACAACAGAAGAAGAAATTAGACCAAGGATAGAAAGTAAGGGATTAACAATTGGTGAGGATATTTTCTTAGTTTATTCTCCAGAGCGAGAAGACCCTGGAAACAAGAAGTTTACAACTCATAATATACCCAAAATTGTTGGTGGATCAACACCTTTATGTTTGGACTTAGGCGTAACTCTATACAACCAGGTGGTAGAGAAAGTTGTTCCCGTCAGTTCTACTCAAGCAGCGGAAATGACGAAGCTTTTAGAAAATATCTATCGGGCTGTCAATATTGGTTTAGTGAACGAGTTGAAGACCGTAACTGACCGCATGGGAATTAATATTTGGGAAGTTATTGATGCTGCTGCCACAAAACCTTTTGGCTTCACACCTTTTTATCCCGGTCCTGGTCTTGGCGGTCACTGCATTCCCATCGACCCATTTTACCTAACTTGGAAAGCTCGTGAGTATGGTGTTCACACTCGGTTTATTGAGCTTGCCGGTGAAGTCAATACAGCCATGCCAGAGTGGGTAGTTAACAAAGTGATGGATGCTCTTAATGAGCGAGGTAAGCCTGTTAAAGACTCGAAAATTCTAGTTCTTGGGATTGCTTATAAAAAGAACGTTGATGACTCACGAGAATCTCCGGCTGTAGAATTAATGAAACTCCTGCAAGACAAAGGAGGAATTATTTCTTATTCTGATCCTCACGTACCTGTTTTTCCTAAAAAACGGCGATACCATTTTGAACTTAACTCAGTTGAAATAAATTCTGATATTTTATCACAAATGGATTGCGTGATTTTAGCAACCGCTCATGACGCATTTAATTATGAGCTAATTTTAGAAAATAGCAATTTAGTAGTTGACACACGCGGTTGTTATCGTGAAGACCATGAAAATATTGTAAAGGCGTAGCCTAATGATCTCTATTGTTATAGCTAACTACAACAAAGCACCGTTTATCACACAGACTATCAAATCAGTAATCAATCAAAGCTGTGCTAATTGGGAAGTCATTTTTGTCGATGATGGCTCTACTGATAACTCACTACAAATCGCCTTACAGCTAGCGAGTCAAGATCGGCGAATTTGTATAGAGCATACTAAAAAAGAAAAAAGAGGAGCTAATGCAGCTCGCAACATCGGGTGGAAAGCATCAAAATTTGACTATATATTGTTTTTGGATTCGGATGATGTTTTAGCACCTCATTGTATTGAAAACCGCCTAAATCATATTCAAAGAAACAAACTAGACTTTAATGTTTTTACCGGAGGTACTTTCTTATATCAAGTTGGAGATAAAAAAGAGGTATGGCGACCAAAAAATTCTAAATATCATCTTGAATCTTTTCTCAGACACGATTTGCCTTGGAATATAACTTCTGTTCTTTGGTCAAAAGATAGTCTTCATCAAATTAATGGTTTTGATGAAGACTTGCCTCGTCTTCAAGATGTGGATTTGCATACACGGGCTTTATTATTTGGCCTAAAATATTTTGTTATTGAGGATGAATTCCCTGATTTTTTTTACCGTGTTTCACTAGAAAAAAATACTTTTAATGCTTATGATTTAGGCAAAAAATATGTAACAGCATCTACGATTTTTCAGCAGTCTATATATCGTTTAATTCAATCTTCAAACTACGAAAAAAATTTAAAAAAACGATATATCCGTTGCTTGCGAGGTACTACATTATCAATCATGTATCGTTTTGCAATTGAAGCATCAAAAGGTTTTATGAATGATACTCATAAATATGAGTTGCAAGAAGCACTTCAAAATTCCTTTATTAGTTCGTTGATTTTTGATGGTAGTTCAAAAACTTTGTTAGAAATCTACAAATTTATCCTTAATGCTGGTTTTTGGAAAATTCGAGGATTTACAAAATTAACTAAGTTTTTGATTTCTTGATATTTATTAATTTATAATAAACTTTTGCTTAATTTATAATTAATCAGATAAATATATATGGGTAAAGGAGTTCGGGGTCTTTCACTAAAAGATCAATTGCCAAATTGTGAAATATTTATCAATCAAAAAATTTATAACTTGATTGATTTAGTCCAAAATAAAAAAGTCGTTGACATTGGTTGCGGTTTTGGAGCAAACAAGAAAATTGTTGAAGATGCTGGTGGAACATGGGTAGGTGTAGAACCTTTTGAGGGTGGGGCACATACGGTTGTAGGTGATGCCGAAAACTTACCATTTGAAGATGAATCATTTGACATAGCTGTGATGGATGCAGTACTTGAGCATGTTCCCAATGTATCAAAGGCATTTGAGGAAGTTTCTAGAGTTTTAAAGCCTAATGGGTTATTTGTAGGATATGTGGCGTTCATGGAATGTTTTCATGAAATATCATATTCACATTTGTCTTTTAAGGCGCTAGAACATTTCTCGAACATTAATGGAATGAAATTGGATAAAATTAGTGGCGGAGGTAGGTTCGGTATCGACTATCATCTGGCTGTCCTATTTTATCCTATAAACATTAAGTTTTTACGTGGTTTAATTGCAATAATAATAAGAGCGCTGATTGCATTAAAATCAATTTTTGCTTATTTTGGATTACGACTACTTCGTAAAAACTGTCATAATCAAGCAATTATAATGTCTGTAAATTACTATAAACTTGAATGTTTAAGACAATCTAATGGTTTTGATTTTGTAATAAAAAAAATAGATGAAAATAGCTCTACTGACTGACGGTATATATCCCTATGTTATTGGGGGAATGCAAAAACATTCTTACTATTTAGCTAAATATCTGGCAAAAAATAACATATATGTTACTGTATATCATTATCTAAGTAATACTGAAGATACTGGTGTTGAAAAGTTATTTAGCGACGAAGAGGATAAATATATTCAAATTATTGCAGTTGATTTTCCTAAAGTAGTAAATTTTCCTGGACATTATTTGAGAGCTTGTTATCTTTATTCCAAGAATATTTTAAATGCTATCGATAATATCCATGATTTCGATTTTATTTATGTCCAAGGTTTTAGTGGATGGAAGTTATTTGAAGCTAAGCAAAATGGCTTAAATACTCCACCTGTTGGAGTTAACTTTCATGGCTTAGAGATGTTTCAAAAATCAAAAACACTCCGACAAAGTCTTGAAAAAATTATGTTTCGTCCATTTGTTAACAAAAATTTGCATAGTGCTGATATATGCTTATCATTAGGTGGAAAATTATCTAATATTATTTATTCTATCGGTATAAATTTTACAAAAATACATGACATAGCTAATGGTATTGAAAATACTTGGATATCTCCAACTGTAAAGCCAATATATAGACCAATAAAATTTTTATTTGTTGGTCGTTATGAGCGTAGAAAAGGTATAGAAGAACTGTGTAGTGTTATTAATAAACTACTTCCAGAATTTGAATTTGAATTTAATTTCGTAGGATCAATACCAAAATACGTACAAATAAAGGCTCCTCGCGTAAGATATTGGGGCTTAATTAAAGATGTCGAAAAGCTTCAATTAATTTTTAAACAATGTGATGTGCTTGTATGTCCGAGCCATTCGGAAGGTATGCCTACTGTTATTCTGGAAGGAATGGCTTCTGGACTAGCTGTAATTGCTACAGATGTTGGTGCTGTAAGTGAAATGGTCTCTGAAGAAAATGGTTGGTTAATTAGCCCAGGTAGTACACATCAACTTCATGAGGCTTTAATTGATGCCATTCATGCTTCTGATCAAGAGTTAATGAACAAGAAAATAAAAAGCCAATCTATAGTTAGAGAGCATTTTACTTGGGATAAGGTGATTCAAAAGACTATAGCGACAATAGAAAGTGTTATCTAGAGCGTGTCTGCACTTGCTTATGATTATCAATTTTTTCTAAAAATTAAATGCACCGGAGAGTGCAGAGTCAAAAGTGTGGGTTTTCGGAACATTGTCTTGATACAGTCGCTCATAATAGAAATCCCTTAAAGAAAATCACTGATCTATTTTTTTTATAAAAAAAAATCTTGAAAGCTTGATACTGTAATACTTATGATGTTCATTTCAATTTTCAAGATAATTACAGCGTATAATACTCTTAGAATGTTTTTAGTTAAACATTCAGCTATGACAATTTTTTTTAAATGACATCATAATAAAAATGTTGATAGCTATTTTATTTATTAATTACGGTCCATATCATTTTTCAAGATTAGCCGCTTCTCAAAAAAAATTTCATCATTTTAATTGTAATGTTGTTGGTATAGAATTATCTCGTTATGAAACAATTTATCCATGGAAAACTAAAATTGATAATTGGAATGATAAATTTATTTCTATAATTTCTGATCAACCACGTGAAAAAGTTAAAACGACTGTATTAATTAACAAACTTTCTTTAGTTCTCTCTCAAATAAATCCTGACGTTATAGCAATTGCTGGTTATGCTGATATCGGTATGCTATATGCTTTTTTATGGAGTATTTTGCATCAAAAACCTACAATTTTGTTATCTGAGACAAAGGAAGATGATGCACATCGTAGTTGGTGGCGTGAAAATTTTAAACGTTGGTTTCTAAAGGGCTACAAAACTGCTTTAGTTGGTGGCAAGCCGCAAAAACGCTATTTAATTAAATTAGGGATGAATCCTAAGAGTATATTTACTGGCTGTGACGTAGTCGGCAATGATGACTTTAATCCCAATAAGATTAAGTCTCTTCCTGTTCCTCATCAAAAACCTTATTTTTTAGCAATCAATCGGTTTGTACCCAAGAAAAACCTCTCTACACTGATCTCGTCCTATGGCAATTATCGTCAGACAGCAGGAGTTAATGCTTGGGATTTAGTCCTATGTGGTGACGGTGAACTTCGTGTGGAAATTGAACAGCAGATTGCTGAATTAAATCTACAAGACTCTGTTCATTTACCTGGATTTCTTCAACAAGATGAACTACTGCCATACTTTGCCCATGCAAAATCCTTTATCCATGCGAGTATCCAAGAACAGTGGGGATTAGTAGTAAACGAAGCAATGGCAGCAGGTTTACCTGTGCTTGTATCTAACCGCTGCGGTTGCTTTGAAGATTTAATAATTGAAGGTGTTAACGGTTTTGGATTTGACCCCGAAAACCCTGAACAACTCACCGAATTAATGGTCAAAATGAGTTCGGACGATATCAACTTGGAAAAAATGAGCCAAGCTTCTTTAGAACATATTCAGAAATTCTCACCAGATTATTTTGCTGAAGGATTGATGCAAGCAGTTCAGTATGCCTTAGCAAATTCTTAAGTGTTCAAAAATTTGGATTATGAAACAGAATTCACGGGGTAACAACCTCGTGAATAATAAAATATTAAATCTTGATCAAAAACAAAGCTTTTAATACTAGTTAAGAAGTTTTATTATTAATTTATTAAATAGGATTTTAAAAATTTTATTACTACTACAATTAGATAGTTAAAACTATTATTTTTAAATTCAAATTTAAAGCTTTTATATAAAAATAATAAGAATGACAATGACAATTGAAATTAGTTCTTTGACAAATATACCCAAAACACAAGACGCAAAAAATGGTATTAATATAACTATTATTATATCTATTTTAATTTTTTTTTCTTATAGCTACTACCATTTTATAGTTGGGGATTCTTATGATTTTTTTATAATATCAACTTTATTAATGACTGTTCATGCTGTTTTTACTATTCCATCTTTTAATCAAAATATAATTATCACTTTTAGATATTTTCTAATTTTTTTACCTGTTTATGCTACCTCTATACTTTGGTGGCTGTCTCAAGGAGTAATCCGGACTCATTATTTAGGTTATGAATATCAAACACTTAGTACAACAACAATACTCGTAACTGGGGGTGCTCTATCAGTTTTTGGAGCAACTTTTGGATGGTACTTAGGTAGTCTTAGAATCAGGAAAAATTTACTGAAAACTCAAAATGCTTTATATTTCATACGTTCCCAACGTAATTTACTTGCAACCGTAGGCTGTATAGGATCTATTTTTTTTGGTATTTTGTATGTTTTTGCAAGTGGAGGTATACTTGCAGCTGGAAAAGCATATTCGAGTGGTGAAGCAGTCGGAATTGGGGTAAAATTCGCTGTTTTCAATATTTTTCAAATATTTTTTGCTTCACTAGGAGTAATTTCGCTTCAAGTTATTAACTCAAAAGAAAAGTGGATTATTTATTCTTTATTAGTATTGGGATTTTTTATGGGTTTTTTAGTAGGTAGTCGAGCGGACTATATGCTCCCAATACTGATTTTAAGTATTTATATTTTATCTATTATTGAGAGATTCCGTATAACCAATGTATATTACCGATTGCTGATGTTGAAAGCAGGTTTAAAATTATCTAGAAACATTTTGCCGTTTTTAGTATTAGCTATAATTGTGGGTTATTTTGTCTCTACTGCGATAGCTACCTGGCGCTATAATCCATCTTTGGATATATTTTCATTACTCATTGAAAATGTAGTTAATTTTCGGGATCTGCTCTTTCCGACAATTAAGGGACATCAAGTTTTATGGATGGAAACCGCTTGTCATATGATAGGTGGATTCTACGGGATGATTGCTCAGCGAGAACTTGCTATTTCAGACTTTTTAAAAGGGGAAAGCTATCTTCATATGATACCGAGATCGCTACCAGGTTTCATCCGTCCTTCAGAATTTGATAAGCTCGACTTAGCTTGGCATACTGGGGTGAATGGAACCATAATGAGCCAAGGAGGAATTTTTGAGCCTGCAGAAGCTTACGCAAATTTTGGTGTATTGGGATGCTTCTTTGTATCTGCTATTATTTCATACTTTTTTACATGGTTATTAAAAAAATCATTTAAACTTAATAGTATCTTTTTTATGGCATGGTATTTAACTTGCGGCTTCATGCTTTTACGTGGAGTTTGGTACCAAAATTTTTCTTTTGTAAGAATCGCAACAGTTATGCTGGTTTTCTACATTTTATTGTTTGTTTTTAAAAAATCTTGGATCAACAAAAAAATATCCTAATTGTTAAAATCAATAACATTTTAAATTTATTTTTAATGAAAATTGCATTTATAGCTGATGGAAGGTCGAATAATTTTCGTCGCTGGGTTCGCTATTTTGTCGCAGAGGGTGACGATGTTTATTTACTGAGTACTTACAATTGTGACCCCCTTGAAAAGGTTAAACTATTTATACTCCCTACTCCCCTCAGAGTAGGCAATGCTTTTGTCAAGCAGTCTAGTTCGTCTCTAGAACAACCTAAGAAGACTAACAATTATCCCAGTTTACTGAAAATTAAGTTAATGAAAGTTATGTTTTCCTTATGGGAGCAATGGAACTTTCTGAAGCTAGTAAATCTACCATTCCAAACATTTGAGTCAAAACGTAAACTGAATCAAATCAAACCAGATTTAGTAATTGCCTTCCGCACTCAGAATGAAGGATATATTGCAGCACTGACAACAGTGGCTTGCCCAAAAGTGCTTTTTACCCAAGGCTCAGACTTTATTTATATGGCCAATCGCCATAAAATCCAAGCTTGGCTGACTGGGATAACAGTCAAAATAATAAATGCTTTACTATCAGATTGTAATCGCGATATTCAACTTGCGAAACATTACGGCTTTCCAGCGGACAAGCCAGCTAAAATTTTTCCTGGTAATGGCGGTGTGAACTTATCAGTATTTGAGCCTGGTCTTGCAGCTAATCGGCGCAAACGATGGATCGTTTACCCACGGGGATTAACTCCCTATATGAAAATAGATACTTTTTTAGAAAGTGTTCTAGCATTGCAGCAACTTCCAGACTATCAAGATGTTCAATATACCTTGCTGGCAACCCAATCCGCTATTCCTGTAGTTGAGTTAATGACTCGAAAAAAAGGTATTGATATGACCATGATTACTATTGAGCCTTTTCTAAGCCAGTCAAAATTAGTTTCTCTTCTCCAACAGGCTGCTGCCATTGTTTCACCCTCCTTAACAGATGGTATTCCTAATACCATGCTAGAAGCTATGGCTTGTGGAGCTTTTCCGATTATGAGTGGTCTTGAATCAATCCGAGAGTGGATTAACCATGGTGAAAATGGTTTTCTGTTCGATCCGAATCAAGCTGATGAGCTGACAACCTGTTTGAAATTGGCGTTAGATAATATTGAATTGCGTCAGCAAGCTCAAACTAAAAACTTGGAAATTATACGGCAAAGGGCAGATTGTAAAATTACGATGCCAGTGATGAGGAAATTTTTGTTTGATGTTGCGATGAAGTAAAGTAACTAGTCGGACCAAAGTAAAATTAACTGTTGAAATAGGGAGCAGGGAGCAGGGAGCAGGGAGCAGGGAGCAGGGAGCAGGGAGCAGATAAGAGGTAAGAGGTAAGAGGTAAAAAATAATGTGTACCTCATAGCTACGATAAACGCTATATTCAATCTATTTTTTATAAAAAATATTGTAATTTTTGTTATCAAAGTATTTTTATGGTTGCTAAACAAATAAATCTAAATATTCTTGTAACTGGTGGGGCTGGCTATATTGGTTCCCATGCTGTATTAGCGCTAATTGAAGCAGGCTATCAGGTTACAGTACTTGATAATTTATCTAAAGGTTTTGCCGATGCTGTTCTGCCTCCTGCCAGATTAATTCAAGGGGATTTATCTGATCAAGGGCTATTGGATGACATTTTCCAACAGGAAAAATTTCAAGCTGTAATGCATTTCGCAGCTAGTTCTGTAGTACCGGAGTCTGTACAATACCCCCTGACTTACTATTCAAATAATGTTACCAATACCATTAACTTACTTAAGGTAGTTAAAAAATACAAGGTACCAAACTTTATTTTTTCTTCTAGTGCCTCTGTATATGGTATTCCTGATGTGGTACCAGTGACTGAGACTATGCCTCTTTCGCCGATTAGTCCTTATGGTCGTACCAAACTAATTAGTGAATGGATGATTCAAGATTTGGCTAAAGCTGAACCTTGGTTCCGGTATGGAATCCTCCGTTATTTTAATGTGGCAGGTAGCGACCCAGAAGGGAGACTCGGACAAAACACACCTAATGCAACCCATCTGATCAAACTAGCCTGTCAAACTGCCCTAGGTCATCGCTCCAAGTTACAGATTTTTGGTGATGATTACCCAACTACTGACGGAACTGGGGTTCGCGACTTCATCCATGTTACGGACTTAGCCAATGCCCATTTAATAGTACTTAAGCATCTTGCAGAAGGTACCGAATCGAATATCTACAATTGTGGTTATGGTAAAGGTTATAGCGTTAGAGAAGTTGTCAATACAGTTAAAGAAATTTCCAAGGTTGATTTTCCCGTCGAGGTCACTCATAGAAGAACCGGGGATTCCCCTGAAGTTGTTGCAGATGTAACTAAAATACTTCAGCATACCGAATGGCATCCAAAGTTTGATAGTCTTCAGGTTATTGTTGAACATGCATTCCAATGGGAAAAGTCCCGATTGAGTAATATGATTGATAATCAAAGATAAATAATTTTAAAACTGTTTTGCTAAATTTAAACTAGTAGCATTTTTGTAAAGATTATTTGTAAAGATAAATAATAAATTATTTGGCACTTTTTAGATGTTAAATTTATGGATAATATAATAATCAAATCAAGTGGTATATTGTTACATATTGGATGCGGTCTTACAGCTCCAAAATACTGGCTAAATATAGATACATCTTTAACTCTTAAAATATCTAAAATTCCTATTCTTGGAAATCAATTAATAACCTTAATTAGAGCACCAAAATGGCCAAAGAATATTTATCATGGTGACATAGTTAAAGGCTTGAAAATTGATCATAATCAATGTGATATTATTTATGCATCTCATGTTCTTGAGCACTTGAGTTTATCAGATTTCAATATTGCCATGAGCAACATTTATTCTTATTTAAAACCAGGGGGTATTTTTCGTGCAGTTGTCCCTGACTTAGAGCAACACATAGCTATCTATATAAAGCAGCGTTCAGATAGTACTTTAAGTGAAAATGCAGCTCATCACTTCATGGAAACCTCATGGCTGGGTCACAAAGGAAAGAGAAGCAGTGTTTATGATAGGCTGCAGGAAGCCTTTTCCAACTCCAGACATCAATGGATGTGGGATGAAGCATCATTTAAAAATGCGTTTGCTCAGCATGGATTCAAGAATATACGAAAGTGCAATTACGGTGATTGGTCAGATGAAAGATTTAGTGATGTTGAAAGTGAAGACCGTTTATCCAATGCTATTTGTATAGAAGGAACTAAGTAAACTTACTTCGGAAAGTATAACTTAATTTTTTTTAAATAACTGGATTAAGTAAAGCAAATATTAATTGCCAATATTTTTTATCATCCTGAAATACTTAATCCATAGTAAAAATTTAGTTTTTGATTAGAAACCAAGTATCAGATCCATCACCACCAATAATTTAACACTCTTAACTTCAAACTCACAACAAAACCCTATATGAACATTCTCGGTATAAACGCTTATCACGGTGATGCATCCGCAAGTTTAGTTCAAAACGGTCAACTCATCGCCGCCGTTGAAGAAGAAAGATTCAACCGTGTCAAACATTGGGCAGGATTTCCATCAGAATCAATCCGTTACTGTCTGGAAGTTGGCGGAATTACTGCTAAAGATTTAGACCATGTTGCTGTTTCCTTCAATCCCAAAGCAAACCTCAACAAAAAGCTCTTATTTACCATCAAAAATCGTCCTTCCCTCAATTCCTTACTGGATAGATTCAACAAGCAAAGCAAATCAACTAGCCTCAAACAAGAATTAGCTAACGCTTGCGGATGCAACGAAACCGATATTCGCGCTCACATCCACAACCTCGAACACCATACCACCCATCTTGCTAGCGGTTTCTTCGTCTCCCCTTTTGAAGAAGCAGCAATTTTATCCATCGATGGCATGGGGGATTTCGTCAGCACATTATTCGCAGCGGGACGGGGAAATGAACTCGAATACTTCTCTCGCACCCATTTTCCCCATTCCATCGGTTACCTCTATAATGCCATTACCCTATACTTGGGATTCCCAGCCTACGGTGATGAATACAAAGTCATGGGACTAGCACCCTACGGTGAACCGGAATATCTGGAAGAATTCCGCCAGTTGATTTATCCCAAGGGTGACAGCTTTGAACTGAATTTAGACTATTTCAACCACCACCTGGAAGGAATTGCCATGAGCTGGGACGATGGCGCACCCAGGGTACAACCCTTCCACAGTCCAGCCTTAGAGAAATTATTGGGACCCGCGCGCACACCCAAGTCCGAAGTGACGACCAAACACCAAAATATTGCCAAATCCCTACAAGCGGTTACCGAAGAAATTATCTTCCACCTCATCAACGAGTTACACAAAAAATTCCCCAGCGATAATTTGTGTTTGGTAGGGGGAGTAGCCATGAACTCCGTTGCCAACGGTAAAATTACCCAAAACACTCCTTTCAAAAATATCTATATTCCTGCTGGTGCTGCGGATAATGGCACCTGTTTTGGAGCCGCTTTCTACGTCTGGAACCAGATTTTGAAACAACCCCGCAATTTTGTGATGGAACATGCGTTCTGGGGTAGTGAATTTTCCGATGCTGAATGCTTGTCAGCACTCCAAGAGCATAATTTGGAACCCAAAAAGCTAGACCGGGACGAGTTATTGAATCAAGTGGTTGATTCAATGTGCGCAGGAAACGTGATTGGTTGGTATCAAGGACGGATGGAATTTGGTGCCCGGGCATTAGGACATCGTTCCTTAATTGCCGACCCTCGACGGGTTGATATGCGGGATATTATCAACTTAAAAATCAAATTCCGAGAAAAATTCCGTCCCTTTGCTCCCAGTATTTTAGAAGAGGATGTCAGCGAATTTTTTGAACTGAACGAACCTGTACCGTTCATGGAAAAAGTCTTTAAAATTCGTCCTGAAAAACGGGAACTCATTCCTGCTATTACCCACGTCGATGGTACCGGAAGACTGCAAAGTGTCAGTCGCCATACCAATCCCCTCTATTGGGATTTAATTAATACCTTCAAAGAACGGACAGGTATCCCCATAATATTGAACACATCCTTAAATGAAAACGAACCAATTGTTCGCACGCCATCGGAAGCTATCAAGTGCTTCTTAAGAACCAACATGGATGTGATTGTTCTGGGTTCTTATTACGTGGATCGCAGTGCCATATAAGGGAACAGGGAATAGGGAACAGGGAACAGGGAATAGGGAGCAGGGAGCAGGGTGAATAAAATGGCTGGATATTACTCTCAAAGTCCCCCTTTTTAAGGGGGATTTAGGGGGATCCCTTTGTGCCTCATGGGAAAGAGAATTGCTATAACCTGACTGCTGACTGCTGACTGCTGACTGCTTTATTATTATCTATCCAAAGTTTTATAATAGCGTCAATTAATTTACGATATCAACATAGTAATGTCAAGCAGCTAGGCTATCATAAGTGGTCGAATACAAGTAAATTTTCCTGTTTCCAGAACCGCTGTTCCCTAGAACCTAGGAAGCTTTACCTCACCCAAGTAAAAATCGCTATCTTGAGCCTAATTTATTTATGAGCAAAAATTATGCGATCGCTATTGGTATTAATGAATACCAATTCCTACAACCATTAGACTATGCCAGCAATGATGCGTGGTTAGTACAAAAGCTATTTAGGGAAGACTTAGGGTTTGAGCGAGTATTTGTATTTACCGATACAACTAAACAAGGGATAATTCCCACACGGGCAAATCTTTTAAATTTTATAGCCCATTTGTCCATGGAGCCATTTCTGGAACCAACTGACAATTTCTGGTTCTTTTTTCGCGGCCATGGAATTAACCATAAGGGCTCTAATTATTTAATGCCTGTAGATGGCAAACTTACTGATATCGAAAATACTGCCATTTCCATTGCTGAAATTACCAACTACCTGAACAAGTGTGGTGCTGGTAATACCATTTTATTGTTAGATATTTTCTATCAAGAAAGAAAGACTGATTCTTATCCAGAACATCTTGATTACGCCAAATCAAATAATCATAATAGTACCACATTTTTCGCCCAGTCGTCTAGTCAATTGTCCTATGATATTCCCTTTTTAAAATACGGTGTATTTGCCTATGCTCTTACGGAAGGATTAGGAGATAGAGGACAATGCTCAACTGTCGCCAAATTAGACAACTATTTGCACCATCGAGTATCTCACCTTGTCCAACAATATCATCAATCAGACCAAACCCCAGCTCTGATATCACCTCAACCGCATCGGATTCTGATTGCTAAACATGCCACCAAGCAAGATATTAACACTCTCAAAAACTCGGCATTACAAGCAGAAACCAAAGGTGAACTAGAAGCGGCTAAAAATCTGTGGATTCAAGTTTTAGCTGTTGTGGCTACAGACACCGACGGGATTGATGCCCTGCCACGTATTTATATCAATCAATTTTACTCAACAAGCAATTTTAACCAATCGTCTCATGAGCCATCATTAGTAAATCGCCTTGGTGATAACCAGGGTGAGATATTAACCACACACTATACTACCGTAGCAGTTGCCAATCCCACGACTCAACACAGCAACAGCAAAATTGTCAAGCCTTCTCCACAGCAGACAACGAGTGATATTATCTCCAAGCAAAAAACTCCAAGCCATATCGAAATAGAACAATTTGTAACTTACGAGCAGTTAGCTACCTTCCTCACCGTACAAAATTGGCGAGAAGCAGACAAAGCCACCTCAAAATTACTCCTTGAAATTAGTGGACGCCAAAAAGAAGGTTGGTTGACCATCGCAGCTATCAATAAATTAAACCCTCACACTCTGCAATTAATAGACAAAATTTGGCACCAACACAGCCAAGGTAGGTTTGGATTCTCTGTGCAAAAGCAGATTTGGGAAACCATTGAAGGTAGTCAAAATCCCAACTATCAAGTCTGGTGTGACTATTGCGATCGCTTAGGTTGGCGTGTTAACGATAACTGGTCTTTCTATTCAAGTTTAACCTTCGATATTACTGCACCAAAAGGACATTTTCCTGCCGCCGGAATTATTAATATTATCAATCCGTGGAAAGGGTGGAGTGTAGGGGCTTTTGCTTGTCTTAATGGTTTTATTAACTTAATATATAGCAGTTCTCAAATTGTTGAGGTACAAAGTTCTGGTTTTTAGGGAACAGGGAACAGCGGATCTGGGAACAGGGCATCGGGAATCGGGAGTGTGGGGAGATGGGGAGATGGGGAGATGGGGAGATGGGGAGCTGGGGAGATGGGGAGCTGGGGAGATGGGAAGATTGGGGGGAACCATCAAGACCGGACTGGATCCCCAAGACTCTTCTGCTCCCTACTTCCTGCTCCCTACTCCCTGCTCCCTATAACATCACCTTACGGGAAAATCCTTGTATTGATCTATGAAAGGAAACTTATCGTCACGCCGACCTTTCACCAATAAACCTGGCTTTAGCTACCCTCGCAAAACCCTACGCAAAATGCGGGTAGCATTTACCCTTACCATCCTATGTATTATTCTTACCTTTATCCCCATTCGCCTAGGACTCGCCCATCTCCAATCCCCGACTCCTCAGCTGATTCTGACCCTAGGTGGCGGTATCGAACGGGAAACATTTACAGCTGAGTTTGCTCAGCAACATCCCAACCTTGATATTTGGGTCTCGTCTGGATTGCCCACCCCACAAGCCCAAAATATCTTTGAGGAAGCAGGTATTCCTGATCAGCGAGTACATCTTGATCAGCGTGCTATCGATACGGTCACCAACTTTACCTCCCTGGTTCAAGATTTCAGAACCCATGACATTCACCATGTGTATCTAATCACCTCAGACTTTCACATGCGTCGGTCGATAGCGATCGCCTTCTTTGTTTTCGGCAGTCACGGTATTGCCTTCACCCCTGTGGCCATTCCTTCCCAGAATCCCGACGAAACTTGGCTGAAAGTGGCACGGGATATAGGGCGCTCGGTGGTCTGGATGATCACTGGTCGTACTGGAGCGAGTCTTCAATATTATTTGCGAGCGTGATTGGGAATTTAGAATGCGCGAATTTAGAATGAAGAATTTAGAATCGGGAATCGGGAATCGGGAATCGGGAATTGGGAATCGGGAATCGGGAGTGTGGGGAGATGAGGAGTGTCGGGAGTTAGATATTTTAAAAATGCAGTAGTGGTAAAAAATTCGTGATTTTAGATCCTGTTACCTTGACCAGACCGTAGCGAAACGACTACATCTTTATCACTACCTTCAAAATGACACTGAACAGCATCCCGAACCATCGTTTTCAGCTCATCTAACGTGTCTGCTTGGGTAAAAATAGACTCTCCTAAGGCTCTGGCTGTATAACCCCCTTCCGGATCTTCCTCAACCAAAAACACAACTTCGCTCATGTTCATGACTCCCCTATTGTTGTCTATCGTTATTATTGCATAGGGAGTAGGGAGTAGGGAGTAGGGAGTAGGGAATAGGGAGCATTAGGAAAGAGCTTGGATGATTTTTTGGTATTCTTAAAAATCGTTTCTTCTGTACCTTTTATGCTGAATTCACAGTTAAAAAACTTAGAAAGCTTACTGTAAAAGTAAACTTATACTATTCAAATAAAAAATTTTTTTGAATACGGCCTCTTCCCACTAATCCCTGCTCCCTACTCCCTATTCCCTATAAAGGAAGAGCCGATTTTTTCCCTCTTCCCTCTTACCTGCTCCCTACTCCCTACTCCCTATTTCCTATCATTGCTCTAGCTTTCTAATCAGAGCAATAATCATTCGAGTTTCTTCTGTGAGTAAAGAAACAATCAATTCTATATCTGTTTGCTTCGATATTCCTACTCTAGAAGATAAAATAAGATGTGTCTCTAATTCATTAATTGACCCTTGGGCAATATTAAGAAATCTAATGTACTCAGGAGTTGACCTTCTCCCATATCCCTCTGCTATGTTGGCTGGAATAGAAACTGCAGCTCTCCTAATTTGTTGAACCATACCGTATAATTCTTCTTTAGGAAAGAATTTAGTTAAAAAATAACACTTTTCGGCTATATCCATGGCTTTTTGCCAAATTAGTAAGTCTTTAAAATTGTTAATATCTGACATTGATGGTAATTATTATTTGGGTGAGGTAGATGTTTTTAGGGAATAGGGATCAGGGAGTAGGGAGTAGGGAGTAGCGATGCAGCGCGGTCTTGGGGGTTTCCCCCATGAGCGACTGCATCAAGACGGGAGTAGGGAGTAGTAGGGAGTAGGGAAGAGGGAAAAAATCCTGTCTACCTGATAGTTATGAAAAACGCTGTATCCCTATGGTGTCACAATCCTGAAACAAAAGCAAAATCGGTTCTTCATTACCTTTTATGCTAAATTTACAGTCAAAAAACTTAGAAAGCTTACTGTATAAGAAAAATTCTGCGATTCAACTCACAAAAAATTTTGAATACGGGCTCTTTCCATTACTCCCTACTCCCTACTCCCTACTCCCTACTCCCTACTCCCTATTCCCTATTCCCATCAACCGACCGCAAAATCACTATACTGACGCATGAACGGAGTGTGAAAGGCTAACACAATGTCATACTTAGGAATTCCCACATCAGTAAGCTCATTCGCCACACCATATTCCGTCCCATCGTATTGAATCCAAATTTTGTCATTGATAATATCAATGTGAATCAAGCAGCCATAGACACGGCGATGCTCTTCCCAACCCACACTAATAATTTGATAGTGGTCGTTTTCTAGATCAAACGAAGTATAACGGTCTATATCACCAAACGAAGGTTTAATTTTGCTGTAATCGGTCAATATTTTTTTAATCGCTTCACGATACTCGTTTAATTTATCCATTGCATAATTACCTCCTGGTTAGGATCGAAGACTAACAGTTTAACGTCATACTCTTGTCAGCTATCAGCTGTCAGCTGTCAGCCATCAGCTAAAATAAAACTACCCTAGCATGCGCCTATGCGCAATGGGAAAACGCTAGAATTAAATAGTTCGAGATTTTATAGAACTGAAATTCATTGAAAAAGCTCATTAGCTTTGTGGCAAAGGCTTTGGCCTTTGGCCACGCTGTGCGAACGATGCTGTGACTTAACCTCTTTTATTCAAAAGCTGACTGCTGACTACTGACTGCTGACCCCTTACCTTTTTGCCACCTAAATCGATATGTAATTGGCGATCGCGTAAATCTAAAGTTAAGGGGTCGTGAGTAATTACCCAATTGTCTTGGACAAGTGCTTTTTTGACAACATCGTGAAATATATCCTTAGCAGGCATTGCTACATTTAAGTTTTATAATCAAAAATCAATAGATATATACCAAAGGGAACAGGGAACAGGGAACAGGGAACAGGGAACAGGGAGTAGGGAGTAGGGAGTAGGGAACAGGGAACAAAAATCCTCACAATTCATTTAGGATTGATATACTATTTCCTACAATATTATAACGATTCATCAAAATCATCTGACATTTTCACTAAGCCCTTAGCGCTACCAAACTTAGGGGTTGCTTGTACTGCCATCATTGGCACAATTCTAAAGGATTGCCCATCACTACGGACAATCAAAACTTTTTCCCCGTCTGCTGCTGCTTCAAGTAGTGCCGCGAGTCTAGTCTCTGCTTCCTTCACGTGAATTTGGTACATGATGATGGTTCCTGTCAGAGCCAACCGTTTGAGTATAGCAGCAATTAGAAGGGAGTAAGCAAGAGGCAAGAGGCAAGAGGGAAAACTGTGTCTTGAGTGCAATTTTCAGAGCCAACCGTTTGAGTATAGCAGCAATTAGAAGGGAGTAAGCAAGAGGCAAGAGGCAAGAGGGAAAACTGTGTCTTGAGTGCAATTTTCAGAAGTGTGCTTCCAGTGCAATGGTTTTCTGCGAGGGAGCAGGGAGTATCTCAACTGTGCTCCCAGTGCAATGGTTTTTTGATCAGGCAGCAGAGAGCTTGAGAGCAGGCGGGAGTATCTCAACTGTAAGCCCAGTGCAATGGTTTTCTCAAGTGTGGGGTCAGTGCAACGGTTTTCAAAACTGTGTGGCTAATGCAATGGTTTTGTGATACCTTTTGATAAAAACGGGACTTCCAAGCAAGGGGAGTATCTCTAGTGTCTCAACTGTGCGTCCAGTGCAACGGTTTTTGGAACAGGGAACAGGGAACAGGGAACAGGGAGTAGGGAACAAAAATGATCACAATTCCTACACGGATTGCTATAGAATTTTTGTGTCAATTTTTCCTTGACGAAGGATTAATCGAGAGGCAATAGGCAATAGGCATGCTAGCAATAGGGAAAACTAATTTCAACCCCCTACACCCTACACCCTACTCCCTACTCCCTACTCCCTACTCCCTACTCCCTAATAGCGACGCCGGGATACGCTCGCTTCGCCCAACTTACGCCAAGTATGCCAGCCCACTACGCCATCCACTTTCAAACGGTTGCTGCGTTGGAATTGAGTCACACCTAGATAAGTATATCGGTCAAAATTGGCATTAAATTTAACAATGGTGTAGCCCAAGCTAATTAGGGTCTGCTGCAAAAATCGCACCGCATCACCATTGTTACCAGGACTCAGCACTGGCATAGTAACAGTAGTAATTGTATCAAGGGTTAGGGATGGTGGGTTATAGGGAGGATAGGGAGGATAGGGACGTCGGGCATCAATATTGATGATTTCTTCTGAGCGTTCCATGGATGGAGGCGTTGCCATCCCTAGGTCTTGATTGTCCATAGTTTCTGGTGAATTGGTCATGGATTGGTCATCCGCCATCATGGTTTGGGCAGGATTGGGGATTGGTATTTCTGAGTTGTTTTTCATGATTTGTCCTTAAGTTGTGATTTGGTTAACTAGCGATTATTAAGGGAGTAGGGAGTAGGGAGTAGGGAGTAGGGTGTAGGGTGTAGGGTGTAGGGAATAGGGGAAAAGCGAATGGACCTCACGTTTTTAGTTGCGATCGCGTTTTTGATAGGGATCCTGTTGTTATAGCGTTTATGATATATATGAAATACACAGGATTTTTACCTATTGCTAGCATGCCTATTGCCTTTTGCCTAAACTCCAAATATACTCTGCTTAGCTGTCTAAGCTTCAATTAATAATTGCTATTGTAAGCTTCATAAATTACAGGTGGTATTTCGGTAAAAGCTCCCTTTGTTTTTCTGTTGAATGACCCGTAAGTATAACAATTTTCAATCGTAAGTGAAAAATACTTCTCTAGACAGTGGATACTACAGGGAATTTAGAATTTAGAATGCGCGAATTTAGAATGCGCGAATCGGGAGTCGGGAGTCGGGAATCGGGAATCGGGGGAAGAGTATCGATTGTGGTGGGTGAATGCGTTCGCGTAGCGTGACAAGCAGGTCAATCGCGTAGCGTGACAAGCAGGTCAATCGCGTAGCGTGACAAGCAGGTCAATCGCATCTAGCTGTGATCACTAAAAGCGATCGCACATAGCTGTGGTGGGTAAAAGCGATCGCACATAGCTGTGATCAGTAAATGCGATCGCATCTAGCTTTGGTCAGTAAATGCGATCGCATCTAGCTGTGATCGGTAAATGCGATCACATCTAGCTGTGATCGGTAAAAGCGATCGCACATAGCTGTGATCAGTAAATGCGATCGCACATAGCTGTGATCAGTAAATGCGATCGCACATAGCTTTGGTCAGTAAATGCGATCGCATCTAGCTTTGGTCAGTAAATGCGATCGCACATAGCTGTGGTGGGTAAAAGCGATCGCACATAGCTGTGGTGGGTAAATGCGATCACATCTAGCTGTGATACGGAAATGTGATCGCATCTAGCTATGGTCAGTAAATGCGATCGCATCTAGCTATGGTCAGTAAAAGCGATCACATCTAGCTGTGATACGGAAATGCGATCGCACATAGCTGTGGTGGGTAAATGCGATCGCTTTTAGCGTGGCCTACGGCCAATCGCGTAGCGGCTCTAAAGGAGCATCGCATCTAGCTCCCTACTCCCTACTCCCTACTTCTAACTTCTAACTTCTAACTTCTGACTTCTGACTCCCTACACCCTACACCCTACACCCTATACCCTATACCCTGTTCCCTGTTCCGAGATCCGCTGTTCCTCAAAAAATTGTTACAAAAATTTTCAAAATATGTTATAATTATTAATTTTTTATGCTATTATAGAAAAAGGAACACTCAAAAGGAGATAAGTGAAGAGCCAGCCCCAAGATGTTAGAGCGTCACGGGCTGGCTCTGGGTCTCCCACTCAAAAGGAGGTAATTTTATTATGTCTTACAGTCAACGCCTATACCCATGGGCAATCGTTCGCTTGTTACCACAGATGCAACGAGTCGTTGTCGCTCGTTTCCGTAACCGATCTAATGCGGAGGGTCATATGACAGCCCTTAAACGGCTGATGCCCGAGGCTGAATTTGTGATTATTTTTGATGTTCCTAATCCAATCGACATCGACGAAGAAGAATCGTCAGAATGAAGAATGTAGAATTAAGAATTAAGAATTAAGAATTAATTCTAAATAAACTCAAATAATCGGATAAAATACATCATGCAGTATCAAGTTTTTGTTCAGAGTCAATCCGACGATAAGTTTGTGGCATCAGTAATTGGTATGCCAAATTTAACGGTTGAGGGCAGGACGGAGTCAGAGGCAATTTTGAAGGTAAAATCTGCCCTAGAAGCCCAATTAATTAGAGGTAAGTTTGTCACTATTGAAGTAAATTTAGACCTTCAGCCAAATGCAACTACGCCTCAGATGAGATATGCGGGAATATTTGCCAATGATCCCACATTTGATGATTTGATGGAAAAACAGAAAACTAACAAGCGAGAGTTAGCCACCTAATAAATTAGGTGGGCGTGGAGCGAACCGGGATTCATCCCGGCTCTTGTATTATTTGCCTTTTTGATTCTGTATATACTTTTTGACGGTTTCTGTGTTAGCGTTTCCGGTATAGCAACCCTAAATAGCTTGTAACAGATATAATATAAATATTAATTTTATTATACAAAAATAAAAAATATGAATATTATAGATGAATTATCAAATTTTATTAATCAAACTATAGAGCCCAAAGAA
>NZ_JAAHHS010000003.1 GCF_010692395.1 Moorena sp. SIO3H5 | reverse complement strand
TCTAAATTTTTAGATAACCAACCTGAAGCCATAAAAACTCTCCGCTATGAAGTAAAAATAACATCTCATGTGATAACTGAAGATAGCTTATTGATATTTTTTAAGGGAGAATGTTGGATTGGTGATAAACTTTGGATGACATTAGATGGAGGCTGTGCTGGACTATTTTCTGATGAAGAACTTGCCCTAGGAAATGGAATTGTATCTACGGAAGAAGATGATAAGAAAGCACTTAATAGCATCCAGCCACAGCATTTCCAACCCTTGCTCTCCTGTGAAAAACTTATTTTCGACCAACAAGACCTGCTCAACTTAAGCCAAGGAAATATTGCGGCTTGCTTTGGGAGTAATTACCAACAACAGGGCAATCCATCACTGCGTTTGCCTCCCGAAAAGCTGTTGATGATTGACCGTGTCATTGACATTGACCCCCAAGGAGGTGCAGCAGGATTAGGCTTAGTGATGGGGACAAAATCCGTGACACCAGAGGATTGGTATTTTCTCTGTCACTTTAAAAATGACCCGACCATGCCTGGTAGTCTCATGGTTGAAGGAAGTTGTCAGTTGTTGCAATTTTATCTACTGTTCTTAGGGCTACAAACCCTTACGGTAGATGCTAGATTTCAGCCCATTGCTGAACTTCCCATGAGTTCTCGTTTTCGCGGACAAGTCACTCCTGGGTCTGGTACATTAGTCTACCAACTAGAAATTACTGAAATTGGACTGTCTCCCCAACCGTTTGCGTCCGCTAATGTGGATATTATCTTTGCTGGCAAAACCATTGCTGCGATTAAGAACTTGGGCTTACAGTTATCGGAAAAACAGCCAGTATCTCAAAAGCAGCTAGGGACATTACCAAGTCAAATCACCACACCTGAACCACCAGCTTTATTTAGTTCAGAGCAACTGAAAGAACTGGCGGAAGGTTCTGTGACTCGCTGTCTGGGACAAGAATTCCAAATTTATGATAATCGCCGTTGCGTCCGTGTACCGAATAAGGAGTTTTGCTTAATTAGTCGAGTCTTAGAGGTAGAGGGTAAACGGCACGAATTACAGCCAAATTCAACAATTACTACCAACTATGATGTTTCTCCAACAGCTTGGTTTTATAACCACAATTCCTACCCTTATTTGCCTTATTGTGCATACATTGAAATTGCAGGTCAACCGTGCATTTTCTTGGGTGTTCACTTGGGCACAACTTTGTTATTCCCAGATGAAGATCTATATTTCCGAAATCTGGATGGTCACGCAAAAGTTATCAAGGATATCGATCTCCGAGGCAAAACTATCACTGACAAAGTGACAATGCTCTCATCCACTGCTGTCAAAGGTGCGATTATTCAAAAGTTTGATTTCCAAATGTTCTGCGATGGGGAAGAATTTTACCAGGGGAATATGGTATTTGGGTATTTTAGTCACCAAGTACTGGCTAACCAAGTCGGTTTAGATAATGGTAAATTAGTAGCACCCTGGTATGAACAAAATTTAAATCCTAGCGCAATCACGATTAACCTCAACGCTCCTGAAAATCGGCAGAAATTTTATCACGCTCCACCTAATAAGCCTCATTACCGTTTAGCTCACAGTCAGTTAGATTTTCTCGATGATGTTCTGATTATAGAAGGGGGCGGAAAGTATCAAAAAGGCTACATTTATGCCAGTACAGAGATTACCCCAAATGACTGGTTTTTCTCCCGTCACTTTTATCAAGATCCAGTGATGCCAGGGGCGCTAGGGGTGGAAGCTATCTTGCAAGCTATGCAAGTTTATGCCCTGGAGCTAGATTTAGGCAAATTTTTGAAATCCCCTCGGTTTGGACAAGTCCTTAATCATCAAATTACCTGGAAATATCGGGGTCAGATTACTCCAGAAAACCGCAAAATGTTCTTGGAAGTTCATATCTCATCTATTGAGGTTGATAATGAACAAATCAAGATTATTGGTGATGCTAGTTTGTGGAAAGATAATATGAGGATTTACGAAATTAAGGATATTGCGATTGGCTTATTGGAAGCCTAGGGCGTGTCTTCAAACTCGGAGATCCCCCTAAATCCCCCTTAAAAAAGGGGGACTTTGAGAATGGCTCCCCCCTTATTAAGGGGGGCTGGGGGGGATCATAATCTTGCGGAAAACTTTGAAAACACGCCCTAGGGTTTAAGGATTTAGCTGATAGCTGACCACTGAAAGCTATCAGCTATCAGTTAGGTCACAGGCTGGAAGCCTGTGCCACAACTCCCTACACCCTAAACCCTACACCCTACACCCTACACCCTACACCCTACTCCCTACACCCTACTCCCTACTCCCTACTCCCTATTAAAACCATGTTAGAAAACGGCAAAAAACCAAACAATTCATCCACTGCTCTATTAACTGATAATTACAGTAATTCCAATAGTTTCCATGGGATAAACTCAAGTCAGTCAAGTTATTCAGAGTTAATTTCATTTGATGATATTGGAATTAAAACTAAGCTGCTGAATTTACAGCAACCTTGTTATGTAGTTACACACCAAGGTCGGATTGGAATCGCTAATCAAAGCAATGGGTTTGATAGTTATCAACGTCAGCTGGTACAAACCCTGATGGTTGCGCCACCCCTGCCACCTCAACAATTAGGCGATCGCAATTTCCGAGAGTTTCATGGGCTTAAGTATGCCTATGCTGCTGGTGCCATGGCGGGAGGTATTGCTTCGGAGGCTATGGTGATTGCTCTGGGCAAAGCTGGAATTCTCGGTAGTTTCGGCTCTGCTGGTTTAGTGCCTAACCGGGTTGAAGCTGCCATTAAACAAATTCAAGAAGCCCTGCCCCAAGGCCCTTACGCTTTTAATCTAATTCACAGCCCTAGTGAAGAAGCGTTAGAACGAGGAGCAGTTGAGTTGTATCTCAAACACGGTGTCAAGACCGTTGAGGCTTCTGCGTTTATGGATTTAACTCCTCATATTGTATATTATCGAGCTGCTGGATTGAGTCTCAATTCAATGGGTGACATTGAGGTAAATAACAAAATCATTGCTAAAATTTCTCGGCAAGAAGTAGCTAGGAAATTTTTAGAGCCAGCCCCAACTAAATTTCTGCGGCAACTGCTTGAACAAGGATTGATTACCGAGTTACAGGCTACCCTAGCTGAAAAAATCCCCATGGCGGATGACATTACGGTAGAAGCAGATTCTGGTGGCCATACCGATAATCGGTCTTTAGTTTGTCTTCTGCCTTCTATCATCGTATTGCGGGATGAAATTCAGCAGCAATACGGTTACAAGCAACAAGTGAGAGTTGGTGCTGCAGGAGGGATTGGGACACCAGAGTCAGCCTTAGCGGCTTTTATGATGGGAGCGGCTTATGTGGTGACTGGGTCAGTTAATCAAGCCTGTGTGGAAGCTGGCACCTCTGACCACACCAAACGTTTACTGGCTAAAGCTGGGATGGCTGATGTAACCATGGCTCCCTGTGCGGATATGTTTGAGATGGGGGTGAAGGTGCAATTGCTTAAACGAGGTACCCTTTTCCCAATGCGAGCTCAAAAATTATACGACCTCTACAGAAGTTATAACTCCATTGAAGAGATTCCGGTTGAGGAAAGAAAGAAATTAGAAACCCAAGTGTTGGGCAAGAGTATTGAATCGGTTTGGCAGGATACAGTAGCTTATTTCACTAAACGGGACCCTGAACAAATTACCCGAGCTACTAACAATCCTAAGCGCAAAATGGCTCTAATTTTCCGCTGGTATCTTGGCTTATCGTCTCGCTGGTCTAGTGCTGGTGAAAAAGGTCGGGAAATGGATTATCAAATCTGGTGTGGTCCTGCTATGGGTTCCTTTAATGAATGGGTCAAAGGGTCTTACTTAGCTCAACCGGAAGCCCGGCATGTAGTAGATGTTGCCCACCACATTATGACTGGATCTGCTTATTTATATCGCCTGCAAAGTTTGAAATTACAGGGATTACAAATGCCAGGGCATTATAGTTATTATTGTCCGATGCCTTTAAGTTATTAGCTTAAGCGCTACGCGAACAGCGGTCAGCGGTCAGCGGTCAGCTATCAGATTAATCGTAGGGTGGGCAGTGCCTAGCAATGAGTTTTGTAATATGATCTATATTAAGCACTGCCCACCGACAGTAACTAGATTAATCGTAAGGTGGGCAGTAATAAAGCAGTGATTAATCGTAGGGTGGGCAGTGCCTAGCAACGGGCTTTTTCAGGTTATCTCTATTAAGCACTGCCCACCGACAGGAACTAGATTAATCGTAGGATCGGCAGTAATAAAGCAGTGATTAATCGTAGGGTGGGCAGTGCTTACCAATGGGCTTTGTAAGCTGATATGTATTAAGCACTGCCCACCGACAGAAACTAGATTAATCGTAAGGTGGGCAGTGTCTACTAAGGTGCTTTATAAGCTGATCTGTATCAAGCACTGCCCACCCTACATAAGCTGCTCACCGACAGGAACTAGATTAAATAGTAAGGTGGGCAGTGTCTAGCAACGGGCTTTTTAAGGTAATCTTTATTAAGCACTGCCTACCCTACATTAACTAACAATTTATATGAAAATCATCCCCCCCCAAAAAAATTTTCAAAACCCTTGACAAATAAAATTATAATCATTACAATAATCAATATAAACACAATTTAGTTTTTTAGCCATGTCTACAGACTTTATTCCGAATCACGACAATAACCCTGAGGATTATAACCCGAAAAAACAACGTATTAATTACATTAAGGGTTCTCCTGAAGCAGTTACCAAAACTATTTACGGCCTTTATGCACTCGGGTATGGGTCACTTTCGGACTGGAGCCCTTTACAGCCAACGGGAATTCCAGGGCAAGTAATTAGTTTTGCAAGCAAGTCTTCGACTTGGCGTTAATCGGTTAAACTTATGGGGGGGTTTCCCCCCTGGTCAATACTCGGGTTTATTCGCATAGGATCACATGCGGATTGATTCGGAAACTGATAGACATGACAATTGCGTTTACAGCACTGAAATAGCCGTGGAAAGATTTCTACGGCTATTTTTTTTTAAGCTAATGCGCTACGCGAACAGATTAATCGTAGGGTGGGCAGTGTCTAGCAACGGGCTTTGTAAGGTTATCTGTATTAAGCACTGCCCACCCTACATCAACTTATGGGCTGAAATTATTACTACACCAATGGTGGGCAGTGCCCAGCAACTGGCTTTGTCAGCTGATATTATCTGTATCAAGCACTGCCCACCCTACATCAACTACATCAACTATGAATTTCTACTATCCTCCCCCGCATAGTTAGACCGGATAGTGTCAGCATAGGCTTGTCTTAAATTTGTCAGATAATAGTGATGTTTTAAAATTGAACTATCACGAACGTTGTACTTAATCTCTTCTAGGAAGAGCAGTTCAACTACGGACGGAGCGAATTCGGGGTTTTCCATGGCAGTTTCAAACAGCCACTTGGTGTCGCGGATGAAAAAGAAATCCAACATAGTAATTGAGTGATCAGTAAAATGCACCTGTGTGATCAGCTGTGCGGGTATACACAGCTGCTAATGGTTTATCTCATATTTGTAAAAAATCCGGAAAGAATGTGCTGATCCGTGGGCTTAGTTTTGCTTAGGGTACGCCCTGGAGTTGGGATGTTGGTTTTTGCTACTGTTGCGATGCGCTACGCGAACAGAATATCGCAACGGTGGAAGTCGGTTTCAGCTACAACAACCTATCTCTGGATGTCTTTATGAAACATTCTGTAGGTTAATAAACACAATGAGGCGTTTTTTATTAATAACTATTTCCAGTCTATTGACAAGAAGGGGCTACACCGATGGTGGGCAGTGCCCAGCAACGGGCTTTGTCAGGTGATATTATCTGTATCAAGCACTGCCCACCCTACATCTTATGGTCGGCAGTGCCCAGCAACTTTGTCAGGTGATATTATCTGTATCCAGCACTGCCCACCCTACATGAACTAAAATCAATTAAATTGATCGTAATGACCACCTATTGCAAAAATATAAATATAGTTATCATCAAATTTGTAAATAAGGCGATCTTTTTGAGAAAGTCTTCTTGACCACAACCCCGATAAATTATGTTTTAACGGTTCAGGTTTTCCCATGCCTTTAGCAGGATCGTCTCTGATGCATTTCTTTGATGAGTTTACAAAGGGTTTGATGGAGTTTTTTATCTTTTTTACGAAGTTCTTCGTAAATTTCCCAAGTTTTGCCCTCAAATACTAAGGATCTCATCTAATTCTTCCTGATTGGGAGAGTAGCCTTTATTTTGGGTATGGGTAGCTTGAGAATGGTTAATCTGTTCCATTAAATGGCTATTTTGTAAAACATACAAGGTTTCTTGTTGTTGTTCCCAATCTTTGGCACTAATAATAATAAAGTCTCCCTGATTGGGATCGGTGATTTTGAGGGGAGTATGTTGATTGATGACTTGTTTAATAAAGTTTTGGATGTTAGTCTTAAATTGCTTGATAGGGATAGAGTTCACTGTTTTTTACTCATTTATGCTTAAGTTTGACATCTCCCCCCGCTAAAAGCAGGGGGATTCCACAAGGTTGTTACGAGGCGGGTTGAAACCGCGCCTCTTCACTTCTTGTCCGATATGATTTACTCAATGAAGTGAACAAATCATAACGGTTCGGGAGTGTCAAGACTCCCCTACCTACCTTGGTCAGGTTAATTCCTAACTNGGTGTTCAATCAACAGGGAATACATCATGTCTCCGGATATCCCTTTCCCTGGCGAAAGGTCACAAAAGCGACAGTTAACGCAGTGGAAAAAAACCGATTCCTCACTCAAAGAGGTTCATTCTCAAGTTACACAAGATGTTGTTAAACGTCTGCATAATTCCTGGGAGTCTTTCAGAAAAAGAGGGAGAGGTTTCCCTCGCTTCAAAAAGTATGGTCGCTATCAATCATTCTTGTTTCCGCAATTATCAACAAACCCCCTTAAAGGGAGTCAAATTAAACTACCCAAGATCGGGCTTGTAGACATCAACTTGCACCGAGAAATCCCTGATGGATTCAAAATCAAAGGTGTCAGGGTTGTGTCGAGATGTCGAGGAACAAAGTGGTTTGTCGTCATTACCATCCAGGCTGATGTATCTGTACCTGATATTCCGTTTTTTGGACGGGCAATTGGTGTCGATGTCGGATTAATCGATTTTCTGGCAACATCAGATGGGTTAAGGATTCCTAGACCGAAGTTTTTTGTAGACTTACAACGCAAGCTGAAATTGCTGCAACGTAGAGCGACAAGAAAACAAAAACGGTCTAAGAATTATGAAAAGTCACAAATCAAGGTGGCACGGTTACATCACAAAATTGCTGATACCCGTAAAGATTTTCACCTAAAAATAGCACATCAACTATGTGACCAAGCCGATTCGATTTTTGTTGAGGACATTGATTACACAGTGATGGCTAAGGGTTTTTTGGGAAAACATATTCTAGATGCTGGCTTTGGTCAATTCCGAGAATTGCTGAAATGGGTATGCTGGAAACGAGGAAAGTTTTTCGCGACTGTTGACCACAAGGGTACATCTAAACAGTGTCCTGAGTGTGGTTATCAATGGGAGAATAACCTATCAATCCGTTGGCATACCTGCGCTGAATGTGGGTATTCAAACAATCGTGATGTCGCCTCAGCCCAAGTGATTTGTAATCGTGGAATTGATAAGTACCCAAGGACTATTGGGGAACGGAAACTGCCTGCTAATGGCGTACTGTCGGGGGTATTGTGCCTAGATAAGTGCTACGCAGGAACTCTTAACTGTGAGGTTGAGAAGCCCGCGCCGTAATCAAAGATTCGGCGTCGGGAGTATGTCACAGGTCTGGAAATTATTGAAGTCTAGAATTTCTTTTATAAGAGGTGATTAATATGCTTCCACTTTTTCTAATTCTTCTCGTAACTGCCCTAGGGAGCATCTTGATATCTTGGAGAGTATCTCACGAAATCCCTCGCTTATTGGGAGTAGGCAGTAGCATTGTCTGTCTAATATTTGGTTTTGCTATGGCACCTTGGCCAGTACAGGTTTTGATGCTCCTATTAATTCTTAGCCTGGAACGATTTTATCCATTCAGCAGAACAGCTTCAGAGGCAATTTTAATCTCAAAAGTCTCTAACACCAAAAGAGAACGGTGATTCTGCCATAGCAGTAAATAAGGTTTTTGGTCTTGAAAAAATAATAGTGAGTCTTAGGGTAGGTGATTAGCCCACCCTATTGCGTTAGCGCTGGGATAGGTTATACTGGTTGTAGCCATAAACTGAGCCTTCGGTCATTGGTCGAGGGTGAGCTCAAGGCAAATCGGCTGAGAGCTCAGAGCTCTAAAGTGACTGCTGAAAGTATTTTTCAGTTTTTTTCAAAAAAAGCCTTGACAAATACACCAGTCATACATAATAATAGTAAATGGCTCGGAGATTGGGACTGTAGTTCAATTGGTTAGAGCACCGCCCTGTCACGGCGGAAGTTGCGGGTTCGAGCCCCGTCAGTCCCGTAGAAAAAATGTAGGATACTATCGACTCCTCCTAAAGATGATCCTAAACATGATCTAGTCGGATTAGTCGATTGTTGCAGGTACAATAGAGACGAAAAGACTATAGTAATTAACTTCTTAGCAATCAGCTGTGACAGTTAGAGTCCGTATTGCCCCAAGTCCAACCGGAAATTTACACATTGGTACCGCTAGAACCGCTGTATTTAACTGGCTATTTGCCCGTCGCCACAGCGGTAAGTTTATTCTGCGCATTGAAGACACCGACCAAACCCGATCGCGAGAGGAATATACCCAAAACATCTTTGATGGTTTAACTTGGCTGGGACTGGAATGGGACGAAGGACCATTTTTCCAATCCCAACGTCTTGACCTTTATAGTGCTGCTATTCAACAACTCTTAGACCAGGGATTGGCTTATCGCTGCTACACCACAGCTGAGGAACTAGAACAACTGCGGGAAGCTCAAAAGGCAAGAAAAGAAGCCCCCCGCTATGACAATCGCCATCGCAATCTGACACCAGAACAACAAGCAGCATTTGAGGCGGAAGGGCGCAAGCCGGTGATCCGCTTTATGATTGATAATGACCGCGTGATTGTCTGGAATGATCTAGTCCGAGGTAAAGTCACCTGGAAAGGGAGTGACCTTGGGGGTGATATGGTCATTGCTAGGGCATCTCAAGAGAATGATATCGGTCAGCCTCTGTACAACCTAGCTGTGGTGGTGGATGACATTGATATGCAGATTACCCATGTCATTCGCGGTGAAGACCATATTGCGAATACTGCTAAACAGATTTTGCTCTATGAAGCCCTAGGGAGCGTAGTCCCAGAATTTTCCCATACACCTCTGATTCTTAACGATGAGGGACGGAAGCTATCTAAGCGCGATGGTGTAACCTCTATTTTTGACTTCAAAGCCATGGGCTTTACCCCTGAGGCGATGGTTAATTATATGACATTGCTGGGATGGTCTCCCCCTGACTCCACTCAGGAAATCTTTACTTTGGCTCAAGCCGCTCAAAAGTTTGGTTTTGAACGGGTGAACCCAGCTGGGGCAAAGTTTGACTGGGCTAAGCTGGATTGGATTAATAGTCAATATGTCCACCAGATGAGTGCATCTGCGTTAGTGGACTTGTTGATTCCCTACTGGGAAAGTGCTGGCTACAACTGTGATCCTGTGGAAAATCGCCCTTGGCTGGAACGGTTGACTGCCATGATTGGGCCAAGTTTGACTCGCTTGCCAGAAGCAGTAGATATGACTCGGATGTTCTTTACTGAGTCAGTTGAGTACACGGAGCAGGCAGTAGAGCAGCTCAAAAAAGCTGGTGCTAGTGAGGTGGTGCAAGCTATTCTTGACCAACTGGGTAATTACCAACAGCTGAGTCCAGAGGAAGCTAAGCAGATTATTAACCAAGTCACAAAAGCGCAAAAGGTCAAGAAAGGATTGGTTATGCGATCGCTTCGTGCTGCACTAACTGGGGATGTCAATGGTCCTGATTTGATCGAATCCTGGGTACTGCTTCATCAGCGGGGGTTTGACCAAACTCGCTTGAAGGAGTCATTGCTTCAGGTAGCCTGATCCCAACCGATGGGTTACTGATGGGTTACTGATGGGTTGCCGATTGGTAACCCATTTGTGATCCTGTTTGGGTCAATTCTTTGACCCTGATCCGAAGTTACCTTGTCCAAAGTTCCCGACAACCCACTAATAAATTTTGGCTGTTCCATGAAAACTTTCAAGGGAGTAAGCCAAACTTCTTCTAACTCTGAGGTCGAAAAATCTAATGAATTAAAAAGCTAAATTAGTTTTAGATTTAACCAGAGATATTTAAGCTCTTGACTGAGATAATCTGCCCACAAATTAGGTTTGAACTGATACACAGACAGTAGTGCGATCGGACGAACAATTATTCGCAGACGTACTCCTTATAAAGCGAATCGTATTTACAAGGAGAGTCATCATCGCCATAGTAAATACTAGTCCAAAACGAACTGTTTTCTATGAATAAATGGCAATCCCTCACCTCATAAAGCCTCAGATATTCAGGCTTGTTGTTTTCCACCATATTTTTGAGTTTAGAACAGCGAGCAGCTGTTTTAAGTTCAACAGATTTGATTGCGTTCCGCTCTTTTTCTAAAACCGAGTCACATTCTTTCACATCTTTACCCTGACTCACTCGACTGTAAAAACACTTAGCTAGACTTTTTTCAGTCTGACTTTTTTCAGTCTGACTTTCTTCAGTCTGACTTTCTTCAACCAGTGCTTGTGCTTGACCGGGGGCAACGCCTTCAGCGACGGCGATACCCAACAATAGCGTGCTAGAGACCATCAGGATTCCTGACAGCAGCAAGGAAAAAAGACGTTTCATAAAATACTTCCTTTTTTTTTATTAAGCCCATATGATTGTATCACAACCGTTTGCCTCAGTTGCAGCACAGGCAAACTTATGTGTATCTAGCGCTACTGTTATACTAATTGGGTAAAACTAATCTGATCCTGTTTGGGTCAATTCTTTTATCTAATACGAATTTAGATGAGCAAACCGCTGCATTCTTTCTTTATTTGCGATCGGCTTCGCCGATCGCAAATAAAAGATTTCAACACTTCATTATTAGTTACTTTTTTCCATGGTTTGTTGGGACATTTTCAGCACAGTCTTTCTAGGCAGAAACGGTACGACCCAATTTACCATAAAGTTCAAGGATGCCTCATTAATTTTCACTAACTCGCCTTTCATCATAGCGTCATAGCCGCATTTAGCAACGGACTCAGGAGAGGCGGCTTTGTCCCACATTGATGTACCGTCTAGGTCGCCAGCCGCTACAAAGCCTGTGGCAACAGCACCAGGGCAAAGGGCAGTGGAGGTAACATTTGTATCAGACAATTCCTGGGCAATGGCCTGAGAAAACGAAACAACAAAGGCTTGTGTTGCGTAATAAACTGCCTGTAGTGGTCCTGGTATAAAGCCTGCGGTAGAGGCGACATGCAAAATCCTACCATAATTTCTGGTTACCATCCCTTGTAAGTACAGATGGGTCAGCTTAACTAAGGAGACCATATTAACTTGCATCATAGCTTGATCTTTAGCAAGGTCACGTTCATGAAATTTCCCGTGGCCACCAAAACCAGCATTATTGATCAGAATATCAATTTGTATTCCAGCCGCTTCCGTTGCTGCAAATATTTGTTCGGCAGAATCTGGTTGTGCCAGGTCAGCGACAATAACAGTTGCTTTTATATTGTATGCATTCTCTAACTCTGATTTTAATTTGTTGAGAACCTCTTCACGACGAGCAACCAAGACTAGATTGCCTCCTTTGGCAGCATGTAATCGGGCAATTTCAGCACCAATGCCACTTGATGCGCCTGTCACTAATGCAGTATTTCCCATCATTATCTCCTTTGTTTATACCGTTTATTATAGCTATGAGGTATACAGGATTTTTTACCTATTATCTCTTACCTTCTTCCTGCTCCCTGCTCCCTGCTCCCCGCCCCCTAACACCGGAAACAGGGAGAGCGAGATTAATGGATGGTTTACTGATCGATCCCCTGTCATTGAACCTTGCTTTTGTAGGAGTTGCGATCGCAATCGGCTGGCTAATCCTGGCAGTGCTCAAGTTCATTGAGTCAGTGACTTGGGGAGCCGGTGGCTTTCAAGTAATTCAGTATGTGCCTCTGTTTCCCATGGCACTAATTGGTGGTTTGATTGTCCAAGTCGTAACCGTGCGTCTAGGACTGGGGTCACTAATTATTCGACCCTTGCAGGAGCGCATCTCTGGGGTAGCGTTAGATGTGGTAATTGTCACCGCATTAGCGTCAATTTCCCTAAGAGTGCTGGGAAACAACCTCCTGCCATTTTTAATTCTTGCGATCGCTGGCATCGTTTGGAACATCTGGGCATTTCTATTCCTGGCACCCCGTATACTCCCCAGATACTGGTTTGAGCGTGGCATCGGGGATATGGGACAATCCATGGGAGTGACAGCAACCGGTATTTTGTTGATCCAGATGGTAGACCCAGATAACCATACCGGTGCTTTTGAGAGTTTCGCCTACAAACAGTTGTTCTTTGAACCGATAGTAGGTGGTGGCTTGTTTACTGCTGCTGCACCAGCACTGATTGTGCAATTTGGCCCATCGGTAGTGTTACTGCTAACAATAGGATTACTAGCGTTCTGGTTAATCTTTGGTCTGTGGAACTTTAAGCGGATGAGAAAGACTGTTAGGCAAGCTAATCTTTAAAGGGTTACTCGGTGATCAGGCAAGGGAAGCATGCTTCTCTTGCGCAACCCTGGGCAAGATTTGGGCTCTAGTATGGTTGGTATAAACTGAACCAGTGAAATTTTGTAAGCAGCTATGACCCAGTCGATTCCAAGGATTGCCCTCGCAGAATTTCTCACTCAACCCAATATTGAGGCTTCTCCGGCATGGGAATTAATTGATGGGCGAGCAGTCCAAAAACCAATGCCAACCCTCTTTCACTCCCGCCTACAACGCAATCTGGTTAATTACATCAATGATCGTACCAATGAATTTGAAGCGGTACAGGAGCTACGCTGCATCATACCTCCCTACTCGCCAGTGCCAGATATTGCTATCGTTGCCTGGGATCATCTTCCTGATCAAGACGGACCCCTTGATGGAGCACCCGATTGGCTGATTGAAATTCGTTCCCCTGACCAAAGCACTTTAAACTTGCAAAACAAAATTCTTCATTGCCTCAGTAATGGAACACAATTAGCCTGGTTAATCGATTTTGCTCGTCAGCAGATTTGGGTCTGGCAGGGAGATGACCTACCCATAGTCTTTTCAGGAGAAGACATTCTACCAAGCTTAGGCATTCTACCCGAACTTACTGTCAACGGGGTAATGGCTATGACTCGGCGATCATAGATCGTTGCCCCTTGCTTAATTTTATGCTATTTTATGCCCGAGAGTGATGATGTTGGGTCTTGAGGTTCCTTACATTAAATGAAACACTGGTTGTGTAGTTTATTCCTCTACAAATCCCTATATTAGTAGTCATAGATACCAACATTAATTTGATGAAAGAGATTTTTCAAGGAGAAGTTTTTGCAGATACTGCCAACTTCGATAGTGGCATTCGCCAGCTAATGCCTCGCTATGAGGAAATTCTGGATGTTTTAGCCCGTTGTACTCCTCCTTCTGCCCAGCGAATTTTAGATCTCGGTTGCGGTACTGGCGAGACGAGTTTAAAAATCCTTGATCGCTGTCGGAATGCTGAAGTAATTGCGGTAGATTATTCCCCCCGAATGCTGGCCTTTGCCCGTGCAAAAATTGAGGATGCTGGATATAGCAATAGATGGAAAGCGTACGAGGGAGATTTTGGTGACTGGGCGAATCACAACTTATCATTACCAGAACAATTTGATGTCTGTGTTTCCTCTTTTGCCATCCATCATCTTACCGATGAGATTAAGCTGAAGTTATTTCAGCGAATTCGGGAAAGTCTCAACCCAGGGGGCGTGTTTTGGAATGCTGACCGGGTTTTGCCAGAATCACCAGCCCTCAAGGAAGTTTACCAGGAAAGGCGAGAGGATTGGGCGCAAAGTCAGGGAACGACCCTAGCAGAAGTTCGCGCTAAGTTCGGAACGAGTATCTCTGAGGGTTATTCTGGTCCTGATCGCTTTACCACCACTTATGGCCATTTGCAAATGCTGACAACTGCTGGATTTTCCTCGGTAGCGGTGCCTTGGAAGTATTATGGTATGGCAGTATTTGGAGGGATAGTGGCAACAACAGAGGAACCTAGGCCGTAGAATCAAGTACCTGGGTCAAATTATTGTGATCTTTCCGCTTAACTGACAACAACTAATCATTAATAAGCAAGCATTTATGCAAGATTTGTCACAAGACGGAAACTGGTTCAAGCTAGTAGCAGATATCAGAACGTCACAACAAAACAAGACCTGGTTTAATTCAGTAGCAGATGCCTACAACAGAACCAGACCAACCTATCCTCAAACGATAGTTGATCGGGCTGTAGAGTTAGCCCAACTCCCAGATGATGCCACAATTTTGGAAATAGGATGTGGACCTGGAACTGTAACTAAAGCCTTTGGGCAATTAAGCTTTAGAATGGTCTGTATAGAACCCAGTGAGTCGGCTTGTAAGCTAGCGCGACAAAACTGTGCCCAGTATCCCAATGTAGAGATTAAGAATACTACTTTTGAGGAGTGGGAGCTAGAGTCCCAGAGATTCGATGCGGTTATAGCAGCAACGGCTTTTCATTGGGTTGCCCCTGGAAGTGGGTATGCCAAAGTTAATGCTGCTTTAAAACAGAATGGTGTACTCATTATACTGTGGAATACCAGACCCCATCCTCAGCCTGAAGTTTACCAAATGTTGGATGAGGTCTATCAGATCCATGCTCCATCTCTGAGACGATATGCTGAAGATACAAAAACTCAGTTAGAAAAGCTGAACGAATTTGTAGAGAAGGTTATAGACTCCGGTTATTTTTATGACTGTAAATCGGAATATGTACTCTGCGAACCTACCTATAGCATCGATGATTATCTGGCCTTGTTGAGTACTTACTCAACCTACATCAACCTAGAGTCGCAGCAGAAGAATTCTTTATTTACTGGTTTGAGGGAAACCCTAGAAAAGAACTGCGGCAATAGGATCCAACTTTCATATGTGTCAGCTTTTTGGATTGTCCAAAAAGGATAAGCTGAAAACTTTCTATCTTCTGATTCCTAACGAAAAGGCAATATTTATTTAGATGTATATATAGCCGTTTTCAATTTGGTGAGGTAGAGAGTACCTGGTTCTAGGGAACAGGGAACAGGGAAGAAATAAGAGATAAGAGGAAACATGGAAAAAATCCTGTGTATTTCATTAGGTTAGAAACTGCTATAGTCAATGGCTAGACATGGCTTCTAGCAGAATAAGTCAATTTACCCTTGATTGAGTCTATCAAAATCCTATTGTTATAGGACTAGGCATTAAGGTGTTTGACATTGATACAAGCAGCAACAGCTGCTTTAGTGAACTTTTGCCTCTTGCCCGCCCCCCTTACTATGGCAGTAGGGGGGATTCCTCTTGCCTTGCGCGTAGGGCTATAAAGCTCGTAAAAAACCTGTGGATAAAATAGTAAACGCTGACCATAGCATAATACTTATTGTTTGTCCAGATGGCTTCCAACAACATTTACCATAACAATTAACAGTATGAATAGTGATAGCGATGAAGAAACGATCATTGACAACTTTGACTGGAATCAGCTTTCCCTAGAGCATTTGAAGCTGCTTAGATCTAAAATTAGCAAAGGAATTGATCTAAACAGACAGGAGTTAGACTTAACCAAGTCTACTACTAGTAATACTATAATTTATGGGTATAAAGCAAGTTTATCTAAGGTATCTCCCGCTCACCTACGTAGCTCACTTTCTGAGTATAAAAAGTGTATTTTCGGAATCAGCCTTGGCAGCAAAAACTTTGTTGATCGTAAGCGCATTGAACCATGCATTAAATGGATTAGTGAAAACTTTAATGCTTGCCTAGTCCTAGTTACTGATAGTATATACCGACTGACAATCGAGGTGAGACAGGGAGTGAAAGGGGATGAAGCTCGGTTGGAGGCAATTCGCACTGGAGAGCAGTTTATTAATGAAAACTATTCCCTGTTCGATCAGTACTCCGGAAGCTGTCAATTTAAGTTCAAGAAAGCGTCAGAAATTGAGCAGCAATCGGACTTTAAGATATATTATGAGGAGCTTCAGAGCCTTTACAAAAAAAATGAATCTTTTCAAGGCTTGGTAAATTTATTTGCCCAAAACTATATGAACCGAGTTCAACAGCTAGAAACAGAACAACTGGATGAGCGTAGGCAGCATCTAGGGATAACATACCTGCTTGAGGAGTCAGCTTTAAACGCCTGCCTTGTCAAACAAGGATGGCTAGTTGTGGTTTATCCTGGGTCAATCAAAACCTTTGAAGATATATCAGAGGGACTACACCCAGAAGTACCATTACCGCTCCAGCAAATGATCTTGGTTAGGCTGCGCCTCAGAAAGCGGACTTCTAAAAGTGGACGTAAACTACAGTAACAATATTACAGAAAAAGGACGGGAGTAGGACACGCCCTGGATCTATGGGCGAGGGTCAGGCAACGCCTACAGGGCAGCGCGAACTTAAGGTCTACGGGGTAATGGCTATGACTCGCCGATCATAGATCGTTGCCCCTTGCTTAATTTTCTGCTACTTGTTGCCCGAGATCGATGATGTTGGGTTGAGCTTGGTGAAATCCAATCAATCAAGATAATGCGTTCGCGTAGCGTGGCCTACGGCCAATCCCGTAGCGGCTCCCTCCATTCGCGTAGCGTGGCCCATTCGCGTAGCGTGGCCAATAGGCCAAGGCCAAGGAGCATCGCACTAAAAACATTAAAATCCACCACAGCCCCAAACATAGCTCCTGGCTCAATATCGCAGAAATCGAACTCTCGGCAATGACCAGGCAATGGCTTAATCCTAGAATTCGTGATCTCCATACCCTCAAATCTGAAATCTCCCCATAGAACCAACAGAAAAATACTCAAAACCTAAAATATTATTAATAGTTATACTGACCAAAATGCCAGAATTTAAATTAAATTTATCTATTATCCCAAAATTTAAAATTTTTAATAAATCTAACTTTTAGCAGATTAATTTATATCAACCTTGAATTTCAATTTAGTTTAATTGAATTGAGTAGATTGTTACAAGCATCACTGCCATTGATAGTTTACAATAATGAGCCATCAGAACATTACCGGATTAGCTAAGCAAGGCAATCCAAAAGCGATCGCGGCATTAATCAACCATTCTCTCAAATCCAAAGGCATTAGAGCTAAAGTTAAACTCAGAGATGACTGCTTGTCTGTGTTGCTAGAGTCAACTCAAGTACCAAATCAAGAAGAATTAGTAGCTTTCCTTCGTAAAAAAATCATCGGTTTGGGAGTTGAATCGATTAGCACCGTCAAGGTTTATGGATGTCAGTTGGGTAAAAACTCCCCAGATTGGCGTGAAACAATCCAGTTAGTACTCCACCAAAAAAATTTTGGTGACTCCAAAGTAGGAGAGCTATGGAGCAGGGGGATTCAAGAGCAGATCGAAACCACAGAAAGTAACGATAAAAATCAAATTGGTGGAGTACAAGAGAGCCCTGGTGCTTTCAAATCTGTACCGATATCGTCGTCGGAGAATACCACTTCAAATGATGTACCTATAGCAGACAGCATAGTTCAACAATCCAAGAGTGCTCTCAAGGCTAAAAATTCTAAATATATTAATAATAATAAAAGTCGAAAACCCCCGATTAATGACGAGTCATTATCTGGTAAAGAACCTTGGTTAGCGGTAATTTTATCAAAGTTTTTGCCTGGGCTTGGGCAGATATACTCAGGTAAACTTATTAGAGGATTGTGGATAATATCTATTACAACTTTACTGTTGTACTTGGGATTCATTCTTATCTTAACTCCTAAAGTTGAATGGGTAATCGGCTTCCTCTGCTGGTTAGCTATGATGCCGCTCTGGTTATGGAATCTCTTTGATGCTCATCAATGTGCCATAAAAGCGAATAGTTCAAGGTTTGAAGAATTGAGAAAAAGAGACAAAGACCCCTGGCTGGCTGTATTTTTATCAGGAATAATACCTGGTTGGCCTGGTTTGGGGCATTTATACATTAAGAAAGTTGGGCTGGGTATTTTATTCTTTATTATTTTTATAGTTTCAGGAATTTTTCCCTTAGCTCCACTGATTTTTTCCGGTTTTGTTGCTTATCATGCTTACTGGGCTTCACCAGTTCGTAGGGAAAGAACGAAAAATTTTATAGTAACCATTTCTCTACTCCTAATGATTTTTGGTATTTGTGAGGTTGGTTTGGCATTTTATGTGAAAGCATATGTTGCAGAAGCTCGCTACATACCTTCTGGTGCGATGTTACCTACGCTCCAAATTAATGACCGCCTGATTATTGAAAAGTTAAGTTATCGCTTCAACGATCCAGAGAGAGGAGATATCATAATATTTAACCCTACTGATACTCTCAAAAAACAAAACTTCAGGGACGCATTTATTGAACGTGTGGTTGGTTTACCAGGTGAGAAGGTAGAACTTAAAGATAGAAAGATCTACATTAATGATCAACCCTTAGCAGAAGACTATATTGCTGACGGTCAACGAACAGTCATTGATGCTTGTAAATCTGCACCGCAACCCTATTTGTCTAAACCGGTGACACTGCCACCTAACTCCTATCTGGTACTAGGTGATAACCGGGAAAACAGCTACGATAGCCGCTGTTGGGGGGTTGTTCCCAGAGACAACATTATTGGTAAAGCATTCATAATCTACTGGCCTCGCGATCGCAGCGGTATAGCCTTGTGAAATTGATGTACATTGTCTGGTTCGAGTCTTGAACAATTTCCAGAATCATGGCAGCGAAGTAACCACCCCAAGCAGCATCAGCATGAATAGTCAACTCTAGTCCCAAAAAAAGAAGTGTTTTGACTCAAATTTCCATCCGGAAAAGCTTACAGGCTTTTTTGTCACTCCCCCCGGAATAACTGGCGATAATGTTCTAAACACTGCTCATGTGAATCAAACAGGATTTGATCATGAATGTAATCTCGAATAGGAATATTAGTATTTGGCCCTTTAAAAACACCTATAGAAATACGTTCTTCATCTGGTATGCGAACTCGATGTATACTTGAGTTTATCTTTCCACCTAGCATTTTTTCTAAGGTTTCAGACAGAAATAGCACCCCATACCCTGGTTGGGGATTAACGTCATGCCATTGCTCATCCCACAACACTTCTAATCCTGGCTTGTCCATCAAAATTACAGTCATCAAATCATAGTCTTTATGAGCTTTCATTCCACTATTGCTTTTCTTATTTTGTTTTTGGATTTCGCCCTGCCTGAAAAAATCTAAAGCCTCTCTTTTTAGAATTTTAAAATGTTCAAAAATTTCTGTTTCTGGTATTCTGACATAGCAGCAACCCAGATTAACAAGGGTGTTTAGTTCTTCTCGCGTCACCCTATCTACAGAATTGATGGTTGGTAGTTCCATGATTCAGAAAACAAAAAAAAGAACTCAACTCAGGTAATTCTCCCAGGATTCTGGTAAGTTTATTTAAGTCGCGATCGCCCAATACAGTATAATAGGATTTGAGCCGCCGAAAAGACCAGTATATAGTGAACTTACAAGAGCGAATAGAATCTCTAGAAGCGAGAATATATAGTCCTTCCGACTTTCCTCTTGCCCAGTTGAGTCAAACCGAAATCGACAGTTTACTCACATTAATTAACTATAATAATTTAGAATCAATCTATCCCTTCCGATGCAAGAAGGGATGCTATTTGAGAGTCTCTATGCTCCCGAATCAGGGGTCTATTTAGAGCAATTGCTGTTGAAAATTAGTCCCTTGCAAGTTGATATCTGGGAGCAGGCTTGGCAACAAGTAGTGCAGCGGCACTCAGTTCTACGTACCTTCATTATTTAGGAGCATCGGCAACAACCCCTACAAGTGGTACTCAAACAGGTAGATTGGGCGCTTATTTGGCCCTTAGTACCAATAAATAGCTAAATTTAGCCTTAATTTCAATCGCTCATGCGCTCTGCCAGAATTTCTAAAGCGCGGTCTGAACATCCCATTAACCACATATCCGGCATTCCACTTTTTTTCCCGAGCAACAGTCGCCGTCGGCTGCGGAATGTTTCCGGCTTCATATACGCTCCCAGTAAAACTCGTCGCAGTTGGGGATTCCGAATACCCGTCCGTCCGTGGAGCAGTCGCCAGTTATCATTTACCAATACCTGTCCGGGAGCTATAAGAAATTCGGCGTTATACTCTCGAGATTCAGCTAATGCTGTAAATGCTTGGTAGGCGGCATACAAGTCTTGAATTTTATCCGGGGAAACCTCAAGGGGTACGCGGTCGTTTTTATTGTGACGAATCTGGTAAACTTCGCCATTTTTATCCAAATTAATGACGTGGTGGCGATAATAGATTTCCCATTGGTATTTTTTGGTGCCTTTTTCCTTGTCAGATACTTTTTCCTCTACACCCAGTCGTCTGCGACCTGTTGGTATATACTCTTGGGTGAGTAGCTCGAAATATTTTGGCTGCTGAGTCCTCAGAACTTCAGCAATTTTGAAACCATCTACCAGAGTGGAATATCCTTGTCTGTCATTGTCAGGATTTTCGTATTCAATACATCCGAGAAATTGAAGTCTGGGAGGAACGTTGTAGGAGACGTGATCGCTATGATTGTCCAGCCGATGCAAGTACTTATAGGAGTGGTGGATATTTCCTGCTAGTTGGTTGGCTGTGTCTAAAGTATAGATGTCGGTAGGGTGATATCGTTGCTGAATCGGTCCGACGCGCTCTACTAATGCCTGAAATGCTTCTCTCGTTTTGGGAAAGCTGTCAATAATTACCATTCCCACATCCAGCATTTTATCCAACCAATGCAGTAGCGTTTCATCGTCCCTCATCACTTCCTGGTAATCGAAGTATGGGATGGACAGCGATGAGTCCCACAGTTGGGGTTTTCGTCGCTGTTTGAGAGCGGGCTCTTTTTGACAGTGAACTCGCAGCCAAGATGGATCGTAGACGCTATGATGTCCGGGTTCTTCACCGCCCCAAATGATATCTAAATTTCCTTCGCTGTCTATTTTGACCGTTTCAGTTATCGGATTTAGTGGCATTTTCAGGGGGTCGTGTCCTTCTCCTTCTCCACTGTTGAGGCTTAATGTGTCTGGTTGAAAACATTTGGGACAGTGGCAAGTGTCGCGCAGCCAGAGGTTGTGATAAAAGCTTTCGTGACCATCTTTCCAAGTAATTTGCACCCCGTTATTGACGGTGGTAACCGATTGGATGCGAAAAGCCGATTTGAGTTGCTGAACTAATGTGACCATATTACTCCTTTTATCGATAAATAGAATATAGCAGTTTAACCGTCTTGCGGTTGACCTAGGGGAATTTTTAACCAAGTATTATGCTCTTTGGTTAAGAAACAATCGATTGTTGCATAAATACTGCCTTGTTTTCTATGATAAACAACTTCTTTCCCCGAAAGTGATATTGGATTTGTATGCCAGACTCCAGGATGTATTGAAATGCCACTGCATAACTCTATTTTAGCATTTTCAAAATCCGTGAATACAACCCCTAATCCCAGAGCATTTTGGTAATTTAACCTTTTTAAGGGAACATCATAGTAATTGACTGTGGTCGCCATTTTTTCTTCAATTTAACTAAGAATTGAACTGTTAATGGAAAGTTCGATCCCACTTGCCAACTAAATTGACGGCAAATGGCTGAGGAAAATACTGCTCAAAAATCCTGTAGTAGAGTAATTCCTCCTTAGTTTTTATGGGGTCTCCCCGAAAGCGTGCCTGATCGAAATCTTGGTCAGAAATAGTAGCCTCAGCGTGAGCTTCTAAAACTTTAGAGGAAGCAGAACCATGAGCAAATTCCATCTTGTCTCGCCAAACTATTTCTGGGGGTAAATAGTCTTCAAAAGCTTTACGGAGCAACCATTTTTCAATGCCAAATTTCTGGTAAAGCTTGAGGGTAGGATCTATAGTCAGTGCCATTTCCACAAAGTCTATATCTAGAAAAGGAACTCTTGCTTCTAAACCATGAGCCATTGTCAGTCTGTCTAATTTTTGCAAGTTGAGATTATGTAATCCTTTAATCCGATATACCAATTCTTGATTTAACGTCTTGCCATCATTGTAATCAGCTAGATAACTATAGCCAGCAAACAACTCATCTGATGCGTCTCCTCCGAGAACTACTTTGACATATTGGCTAGCAAGATGAGATAGCAAGTAGGTAGGTACACAACTTCTTAACCAAGCGGGATCATAGGATTCAAAGTGGTAAATTACCTCGGGTAGAACAGAAAGCATTTCTGCTTCTGAGTAAATATATTCGTGATGAATTGTTCCTAAATATTCTGCTACTAATCTTGCTGCTTTCAGATCTGGAGAGTTAGCAAATCCGGTGGAAAAAGAATGTAGTTCTGACAGTTCTCGCTTCATTAAGGCCGCAATAATGCTAGAATCAAGTCCTCCACTGAGAAATACTCCTACAGGAACGTCAGACATTAAACGCCTGCGGACACTTTGAGAAAGTCCTTGGCGAATTTTTTCTAAAATCACCTCTACATCTTCTAAAAACACATCGACTTCGGGAAAATCGTAGTAGGGTTGTAAACCCTCATTAGAATGGTAATAATGTCCTGGAGGAAACTCTTTAATTTGTTCACCATGCTCTATTAAAGCTTTGATTTCCGAAGCAAAAAATAAACCTTCTTCACTTTGAGCATAGTATAAAGGTTTAATGCCTAAGCGATCGCGAGCGACAAAGAATTCCTGATCGCTAGCCAAGATAAAGCTAAACATACCCCTGATTTTTTGAGGCATCTGAGTGCCAAACTTTTGGTAGAGCGGTAGCAGAATTTCCGTATCGCTGTTGGTTGAGAAGTTGTAGTTTCCCTGCAAGCGATCGCGCCATTGTTGATGGTTATAAATTTCTCCGTTAGCAATAGCGTATAATTTGCTCTGCGGATCGTATAATGGTTGCTGTCCTCCTTCTACATCAATAATGGCAAGACGATTATGTCCTAAAGCATAGTTTTCCTGGCAAATGCTACTGGTACCATCCGGTCCGCGATGAGCTAAGATTGACAATGCGTCTTCAAAGCCAGGTAAATTTGAGCCAAAAAATCCAACTATTCCACACATATCTTTATCGTCCAGGTAACTTCAATGCTGTCATCGCAATTGGCGTTAAACTAAGCCAGGTTGTCACCAACCCGACTCGTCTTCAGAACGCAGCATGAGACTTTAACCTCACTGCGCTCCTCTCTTTTCAGGCTCTTTATGAGTACCTACTTTGAGTAAGGTAGGAATATCGTCCACCCATTCCTAGTCCAGGTTATTGAACCATTTTTTGTTTTTCTCTCCTTCCTTTTGGGCTCTTTCGTTTTTAGTATGCTAAGCTATTATCAAAGTGCCAATTCATTATAGAGCTAATTTCAAAGTTAGTCAAATTTTTTAGCCCAAATCCACATCTTTTTATTAGTTTTAATTTGTTATTTATTCCCTCCACCACTCCACTATTTGTCCTGCTTTCAAAATATTCCACTATTTCTACTAGCCATATTTTTATTGTATTAACGCTTTTTGGATAGTATTTTTCCGCTTTTTTGAACCAGTATATTCACCTCAATGTTTCTGATACTAAATCTTTAATTTTGTCAAATATATGAGTAAATTATTCTTTAATATTATGCATAATTTATATTAGCGGTGATGCAACTTTTACTTGTTATAGTTTTTTTTTGTTGTTCTGATAAATTTGTTTATATTTTTAATTCGGAAAGTTGGATCTCACCAAACATTTTTCTAACGTATATTTACTTCATTTTATACTTCTAAATAATTTTAATTTCGCTATTTCTTTTAATTGCAATGTTTTTGCTGTCTTTTTTTGGTCTATTATTGCCTGATTTAATTCTTCATGAACCATTTTCGTTACATGAAATCTATCTATTGTTACCTCGGCATTTGGACAGAGCTTTTTCACCAATAATTTATAATTTCCTATCATATCTATACTCACTTATTATATTTTATTTAAAACTTTTTATCCCCATGTCACCATGACTTTTATTATTTATAATTGAGTTCTCGCTCCTACTAATCCAGTTAATTCATTTATGGGTTTCTAAGTCTACTAATACTACTATAAACTTTCCTTGTCCTTTCACTAAGCTGATTTCATCTATCCCTAATTTTTTTAATTTTTATAAATTTATTGGCTTGATTAACTCCCATATTAATGTTACATTGTTCCCCACTTTTTCATCTGTTAATCCATTACTTTATGCCACATATTTTACATCACTATGAAAAACTTGCTGCGTGATTTTTTCCGCATATCTTTTCTTGATTTTTTTATTTATTCTACAAAATATAACTTCTCACTAAACGGTTTTTGACAATTTTTGCACTTAAACTGTCTTCTATTCACTTTCAAAATTACCTGTTGACCGCTCCAGGGTAAATCTTTCACTAAATGATATTTATTTTGATGTAGTCTGTGGCTTCTTTGTCCGCAGCGTGGACAAACTGCTTTTTTTTTTATCCTCTTGACTTTTAATATTATCGTGTTATGGACTCTCCAGAATCATCTGGGTTGGAGATAGAGGCATGATTACTTAAACCCGTATCAACCAAGAGTTCTCGACAAGAGAGGATCTCGATTGGATTACAGCCTTAACTGCTGGTCAAATCAAACTCTTGGCTGACCAAGAAGTGATTCAACTGGGACTGTTTGATGAACAAAATTTAGTGGAAGTGGAATCCGTAGATTATCCGGGAGAAAGATTAATCGCTTGTCGCAATCCAATAACTGCTGAGTCAAGGGCTCAAAAACGAGAAAAACTCTTACAGAAAACAGAAGCGGTGCGACCCCGGTCGGGTTTCCCGACCTAGGGAACGCGCACCAAGAGAGAAGAATTAGAAAAAATTGTTCAAGCTACTCTCCGAGAAAAAAGGGCTTTAAAGGGTGCTGACCAAATTGGCCTTCGAGTCGGAAAGGTGATTAACAAGTATCGAGTGGGGAAGTTCTTTGAACTGGAAATCACGAACAACAGCTTTTCCTACACCCGCAAGCCCCAAGGCTTAAAAGCCGCCGCTGCCTTGGATGGATTATATGTCATTCGTACTTCTGTAGACACCGAAGTTTTAGATGCTCCAGCTACAGTGAAAGCTTACAAAAGTCTGTCTCAAGTCGAACAGGCTTTTCGCTCTTATAAGACGATGGATTTAAAAGTCCGTCCGATTTATCACCATCTCGAAAGCCGAGTTAAATCTCACATTTTTCTTTGTATGCTGGCTTATTATGTGGAATGGCATATGAAGCAGGCCTTAGGGCCGATTTTGTTTGAGGATGAGGATGACACTCCTATCGATTGGGATGGAGTAACTCCTGTCAAACGTTCAAAAAAGGCTTTATCCAAAGCTCGTAGGAAGAAGACATTAGAGAACTTACCCGTACATAGCTTTCCAACTTTGATGGCAGATCTGGGGACAATTACTCTCAACACTATTACTGCTAAATTAGAGGGAAATTCTCTAACTTTTTCCAAGGTTACTCAACCCACACAAGTCCAACAAAAAGCTTTGGATTTGCTTAATGTTTCCCTGTTTGTACCCAGTAAGTAACTTCCCGAAAATCTCTAATTCCTTATCCTGCATAGGTTGTGCCGTTTTGTCAAAGGGGAACTTCAGTCTAGATTCCGCCTTTCAAACTACCCTATTCAAATGCGTTCGCGTAGCGGCTCCATTCGCGTAGCGTGGCCAATAGGCCAAGGCCAAGGAGCATCGCTAATCATTTATTTTTGATAGTGAAATCTACAAGAAATAATTGTTAATTCTTCGTCAGTAATTTCATAAACTAAACGATGTTCAGAATTGATCCGCCTTGACCAATATCCTGATAAATTTGCCTTGAGAGGCTCTGGTTTTCCAATGCCATCAAATGGATTTCTGATGATGTCTCTAACTAATAAGTTGACTCTTTTTAAGAGCCTTTTATCATTATCTTGTAGCCAAATATAGTCAGACCAAGATGCTTCAGTAAAAGTTATTTTCATTCATCAATTAATTCTTTAATTAACTTTTTACCTGATTTAGCTTGTTCAATTGATTTTAATAGATGTTCGGCATTAGTAGGATTGGATAATAAATATAGTGTTTCTTGCCAAGAGTTAAATTCATCTAAAGACATTAAAACAGCTTGTTTTCCTTGATCATTACATACAATAGTTGGTTCGACGTCAAGAATGACCCGCTCAATTAGTTCATCTAATTGTTCTTTGGCTTGATTACTCGTAATTGCTTTCATTTTTCACTACTCAGAGTTGTATATACTATAAAGTAACATATACGATAGCACAGAGCTATAGATTCTCTTTGTGTCCTGGTGTGGCTCTGTGGTTCTTTCTTCTGAAATCCTAACATATTCCCGTAGTAGTGTAATTTCATGCCTTATTGTTTGTTTAGCCTAATTAAAAGTTTTTCAGCTAATACCTGAACGTGAGGTTCACCAAGCATTCCAGTACCCATCCCAGCAGCGACAGCAGTATTCTCATGGACTAAGGTTGAGCCAGCACGGGCTGATTTACCATCTTTGTAACCAGTAACTTCTGAGCGAATTGCAACACCAACGCCACTAACGCGATCGCTTACATCGGTCATGATGTGACTGACATGGGACAAAAACTCGATTCCAGCGGGATTTTTCAGCCAAGATGAGGGGAAGATGTGGGCAGCTATCCAGGTAAGATGATTATAAAAATCGGGAACTGAGCCAAATTTAGTGATGACGGTCTTAACGGGGAATGAGTCCACTAAGGTCAAGGCTTCTGGCATATCAAACCAGTAGACACCAGCTTTACCATAGGGAGTAGGGAATTGGATGGTTTCCCTTAGGCTATAAGGTTTCACCGTTTGCCACTGATTATCAATCCAAGCTTCAAAGGGTTCTTGCAATCCCAGGAAGGTAGTACGCATTACCGTCACTCCAGCACCACCAGAACCGGCAACTACATAGCTGAGGTGAATCCGTTCTGCAACGTCTAACTGTTCCACATCGTGACGCACCATGCTATTGGAGATACCAGGAAAAATGCCAGAATTCACAATAGCGGTGACACCAGCAGCAGTAGCTTGTTCACGGAAGGCTAAGGCTTTACGGGTAAAAGCACGGTTGTCACTGACATCGAGATAGTTAACCCCTTGTTCGATGCAAGTGTTTAGGACAGTAGCGTCTCGGTACAGAAACGGACCAGCACAATGGATGACTAGGTTAAAAAATGCGATCGCATTTTTTAACCCCTCCTGATCAGCTAAGTCTAGAGGGATAAACTGCAGGCGAGGCTGTAACTGTTGTGGCAATGCTAAGTCAAGTTTACCCTGACGTCCAGTAATCGTAATTTTCGCCTGAGTATGGGCAAGTAAGTCTTGCGCTACACTGTTCCCGATTCGTCCTTTGCCTCCTAGGATTAAAACCTGGTCTGTCATTAGATTATGTCTGCTTGAATACTTATTGCAGTTCTATCTTACGATTGCTGGTTTCACGTAATGTCATCATTGGATTCACGTCTAATGTAATTGTGTCCATTGGATTTTACTAATAGTCAATTTTTGAACTCTAGGTATTTCTGTAGGTATTGTGATAATTTTTGATACCATATTCCCTACTCTCTTTAACACTATAGAAATTTTAAGGGATTAAAACGTAACAGAAGTCAGTCCGACTTTGGCTAAATTCTTTCCCATCTTGCCCATCTTTCTCATCTTACCCATCTCCATCTTTATAAATTATCCCGATGTTGTGCAAACCCCTTCAGGGTATAGGCTTTACTTGCGCCATCTAGTTAAGTTTTGTTACAAAAATGCGACATTCTGCATAAACGGTAAGGCTTAATCCTGATAAGTATTAAGACCCTTAACACTAGCAACTAACTACACTTTACCGCACATGACCTAGCTCCCCCAAACTGAGCAGTGCGAAATCGCCTTGTCACAGACTATCCAACTTTTTTTAGAATAGGTCTACAAGATGAATACTATCACTAACTCTTTAGAAAGAGCCAATACTAAAGCACAACAGTTAGATCAGGTTTTTTTACAAGGGATACTGGAAGGATTTATTGATGGCATTTTGATTCTGAGTACAAAAGGAAAGATACTTCATGCCAATGAATCTGCTCGCCTTCTGTTGGATCAACTCACACCAGACAGTAAACCATCTAATTTGGTGCCTAAACAAATCTGGCGTATCTGTCAAGCTTTGAAATACAGTTTTAAGTCCTATCATTCTCAGACAGTTATTATAGACTCTCATCTTACTACGAGTCAGTCAAATCCTGTTCGGATTCGAGTTCGATGGCTCAAATTAGAGTTATCTAAAGAGCCTTGTATTTTAGTTACTCTTGAAGACCAACATCAATCCATTCAAAATCTAGTGCTTGCAGAAGTTTACCACTATGGTTTAACTCCTCGTGAAGCAGAAGTCTGGTTACTGCGTCGAGTCAATTACTCCTATAAAGACATTGCCGCTAAGTTATTCATTACTCTCAGCACAGTGAAGAAGCACATGAAAAATATTCATGCTAAACGTAAGCTGACTGCTGACTGCTGTCAGCAGTCAGCTTAAAATAAACCTCTAAGCGTGATAATTTAATAGTTCGAGATTAATCATAATTGAAAGTCTGGGGAAAAGGCTATCAGTAGAAGGAACTCACATTAAACGAATCCTTGCCACTTTTATTAAAAAACTGTTCCCGTAGCGCATTAGCTGAATGCTTACAGCTAAAAGCTTATGCCAGTGCTTTGCAGCTAGACCAATGATTTGAAGCGAGCAGTTCTGGACTAGCTGCTGCATCTGGCTTACCAATTAGAGGACTTGCACTCGGAGGGTTTGTTGTAGTCTGTAGCAACACCCGCGACTCAGGCAAACTCTTGTCAGGCTTACCTCAAGCAATATTAGGTATTGAACCATCAGACTAGACGAGGGCAAAATTCCCCTAACCGACTACCCCTTATTTATTTAGGGTTTCCATTGTTAATGATAAGTCAGTTTTAAAGGTTATGAAAACTACTTTATGCAAAAAACAATTTTAATTAATGCAAAATCAACATAAACAAAAATTGGATGTGAAAACAGGGCAAACCCATGTAAATTCTACAAGCCTTACTCAGACAAAAAGGCAAAAATAATAAGCAAAATTGCTCATTATATCAGGATCATATCGAGTAGGCATTTCAAAATAAGATGCGAAGAATGCTGAATGTAAAAATAAATTTATTTTTATGTACTCTATACATAGTGACTCTATCTATTTATGTTATTTTTGTTCATGATCAAAAAAATAACCAATTTTCCTAAAAGACAACTGGGTCATGAGGACAATGACATCAGAGACAGCTGAAGTATTATCGGTAAATCAAAGGACTAATCAGACGGAAAAATCAGATCGGGACAATACACCAGTCAAGCTAGCCTATATCCAACTAATCCTTTGCGCTACAGGGATTGGCATTGCTGGTGGATTAGTAGCAACTAGTTACTATTTTGTCCTAGAACAGTGTTTGCATTTGGTTTGGCATCGGTTACCGGAATTTCTAGAACCCTATTTCCCGACTTGGCTACCCTCTTGGAATTATGTGTGGATTGCTACTACCATTGGTGGGTTTTTCGTGGGCTTATCCCTCTACTTCTTGGGGTTACCCGGTGAAATGGCGTTGGTGATTGAAAAAGTCCACGATCCAGGTAGGATGGAGCCTCGTCAAACTCCTGGCATGATTGTGACCTCTCTAATTTCCATCACCGCTGGGGGGAGTGCTGGACCAGAAGCACCATTGGTACAGATTAATGGTAGCTTAGGTAGCTGGCTAGGAGTAAAGCTTAAACTAGCAATCAGCCATATCCGGATATTGACCTTCTGCGGGATGAGTGCTGCTCTTGGTGCCTTTTTTGGTGCGCCGATCGGGGGGGCATTGTTTGCCCTAGAAATTCCCCACCGCCGGAGTCTGGAATACTATGAAGCCATCGTACCAGCCATTGTCGCGTCAATTTTTAGCTTCTCTGTGTTCCGCTTTGGTACTGGGTTAGATGTGGGAGGAATTTACCGCTTTAACCTTTTTGATACGTTACCTACTCTGTCCTGGCTAAATTTAATTGATGGTGCATTACTCGGAGTTGCTGGTGGATTAGCTGCTATCGTGTTTATCTATATCTTTCGCTTTACCAAATCTTGGATTAAATCGATTGAACATCGGCACATTTTGCTAGCTACACTAGGCGGATTATCGATCGGGTTGATTGCTGTATTCTTTCCCCAAACCCTATTTTTTAGCGAGGAGCAAATTGAAACAGTGATTGAACAAGGTCCCACTTTGGGGGTAACCATGTTACTGGGGATTGCCTTGGCAAAAATGTTTGCGATCAGTTTTACCCTCCACGGTGGGTTTAGAGGCGGATTTATCTTTCCTCTATTTTTCATCGGTGCCAATCTCGGTTTAGCTATCTCCATCGCCTTACCCGGAATTCACCCCACCATTGCTATGCTTTGCCTGATGGCAGCGGTGAATGTGGCTGTCACCAAAACACCGGTCAGTACTACCGTTATTCTTAGCGTTCTGTCTGATACCTCGATTCTTCCAATTATTGCTATTGCTAGCTTTGCCAGTTTCTTGTTAACTACTAATATTTCTTTGCTGAAAACTCAGCGATCGCGTAGTCAGGAGGGTATCCCAGTAAGGGCTTAAGAAGAATTAACTCTAACTTAGTCAAGGATTGAGTCAGTCAACAAAATGCGTTTTTTTGTTGAGACGTTAGCTAATTGGGTAATTAAGAGTCAACTGCCAAAAAAAACCATCAGTTATGTAAAATTAGATGATTAACAGCTTCCTAGATAGGTACAGCGTGAAACCTCTAAAAGAGTTCTGTCTAAGTGTTGTTGATCTCGAATTGATGCCAACTGCGCTGAGGGTAGCTTTGGTGGTTGGCTCACTTCTGTTTGTGATCAATCATGGTTCTGCTCTCCTACAAGGACAGATGAATCGACAGCGATGGATTTCAGCAGGTTTAACCTATATAGTTCCCTACTTGGTGAACATTCATGGTCAGTATACCATCCGTTCTAGGCAAACGGCTCGAAGAGGAAAAGCAGATTATAATCGCAATTCTGGTTAATTACTATAAGAGCGATGTCAAAACCTTGCTTCTGGTACAATGCCGAGCTAATTGAGGGTAACTCCCTGAGCCTGACCATTGATGAGCCAGGATTTATCTATGGCGCTACAGTTTTTACCACCCTACGAGTTTACCATCAGTCATTAGATCACCCACTAACCCATTGGACTAATCATTGCCATCGCCTCCAATCGACTCTACAAACATTTGGTTGGCAACAACCGGATTGGGAGCAATTGCGCCAAGGAGCACAATCACTGATCACCCTTTACCCAGTGCTGAGAATTACCCTATTCCCCGATGGGCGAGAATTGATTATGGGTCGTCCTCTGCCAGCAAATTTAGCCCAGTGGCAAGACCAGGGTATCACTGCTTGGGTAGCCCAGTCCTCCTCCGAAAAATTTCATCGCTGCTTACCTACTCACAAGACCGGGAATTACCTATCTCCATGGCGGGCGAAGCAAATGGCGCAAAATATGGGAGCACAAGAAGGGATTCTGGTAGATAATCACGGGAATTGGCTGGAAACTAGCACAGGTAACTTATGGGGATGGGGAGATGGTCAGTGGTGGACACCACCAGTGGAAGCTGGAATTTTACCCGGTGTGATGCGATCGCATTTAATTCAGTGGCTGACTTGTCAAAATCAGAGAGTTTGTGAGGAACCTTGGTCACCTGAGTTGGTAAGACAGTTGGATGCGATCGCTTACACTAACTGCGTGGTGGAGGTTGTTCCCATTCACCGGGTGATTCAAGGAAATTCTGAACGAGTTTATGACCCACTACATCCAGTTTTACAAGACTTACGTCAGGTTAACTATTAACTTTGAACTATTAACTATTAACTTTTAATTAACGAAAAACTTCCTACTCTGTTTATTGATCAGGGCTTGCCTTACATTAGCTGACAGCTTTTGAATCAAACAGGTAAGCATTGGTTTAATGCTGAGTTACGTCAGCTGACGGCTGAACGCGCACGCGTGGCCAAAGGCCAACGGCTGACTGCTTACCAAAGTAGTTGTTTTTACGGTATAGACCCAATGATGATTATCAAAAATTTAATTAGGTATGGATAAATCTACTTATCTTTCCCTCTGTTGATAATTATTTGGTAGCTAAAAAAATCTATGCAATTACAATTACCGAGTTTTAAATTTGGTGCTTTCTGATTCAACTAATAGATTATATTCGGTAAATTTCAGGATATAGCTATAGTAAAAATCCGTATTTATACGGTAAATTAATTCATCAAAATTGTGTAAATTCAAGACATATATTTATAATTACAAGACAATTTTCGCGTCTAAATATATCAACAAGACCCCTAGAAGGTCTGGGAGATAAGATCTCGGTATGCCCTACTCAATGGTTTTGGTCTGGCTCAATTTTCTCATAGAAACTGTCCCAATTAGCGATACAGATAGAGCAATGAGTGGTATCTATGACCTACAGTTAGTTGTTCTATGCATTGCTATCGCCTCGATTGTGACCTATACGGTGCTGATTCTAGCTAGACAAGTAAAAACCTCACAAAAGACTAACCGTAAAGGTTGGCTGATTGGTGGGGCAATGATCATGGGAATTGGGATCTGGTCAATACACTTTTTGGGAATGCTAGCATTCCGCTTCCCCACACCTATCACTTATGATACCCCAATGGTACTGCTTTCTTACTGGGTAGCAGTGCTAATATCTGGTGCCGTACTCTATAGTGTCAGCCGCATCAACAACCTCAGACAGTTAATGGTGGGCAGTGTGGTAATGGGATTAGCGATCGCATCCATACCCTACGTGCTCATCGCTGCCATGAGAATACCAGGGCTGATTCACTACAACCTCTTTTTTGTTGCCCTATCCGTTGTTATAGCCAGCTTGACATCGTTTTTCATCTTGTGGCTATCCTTTGATGTGGGGGTAGGAACCGGAAAAGTCCTTCATGGGTGGAAGGTTTGCTGGGCAGTGATCCTGGGATTAGCCATTACCTCTGTACACTATACAACCATGATGGCAGCCAAGTTTCCCGTTAATCCACCATTAGACACTGGGTTTTCTGCGACATTAAATACTTCCGTAGTAACAAGCACCATAGGGATAACTAACCTAATCATCTTCAGCCTCACCTTACTTGCCTCAAATTACGAGCAGAAAACGAATAAAGCACTGCAAGCTCTTAGACAAGAAGCATTGCAAGAAAGCGAAAGGCTATTCCGGACAGTGATTCGAGAAATGCAGGTAGGGGTGTTGCTATTCGAGGCAAAAACCGAATTCATGCTCTTTAATCAGGCGGCTCTGGATATACTGGGCTTCAGCGAAAGTGAATTGTTGGATAAAAGTCCTTTTGGTTCAGATTGGACTATCATTCACGAAGACACCACTCCATTCCCCACTGAAAGTCGTCCTATCCAACAGGCAATTAGCACCCGTAAACTGGTAAGAAATGTGGTTATGGGTGTCCACAATCAAGCGACGAAAGATTGGGTATGGTTACTAGTGAATGCCGATCCCCAGGTGGGGGTGGGTGGGTCAGTAGAGCAAGTCATTTGTACCTTTAGTGATATCACCAATCGTAAGCGAGCCGAGGAAGCACTGCAGCAAGCTGAAGCGAATTACCGCAGCATCTTTGAGAATTCAGTAGAGGGCATCTATCAGATTACACCGGATGGGCGCTTTATTAGTGCCAATCCAGCCTTAGCGAGAATCTATGGCTATTCTTGCCCAGAAGAACTAGTAGAGTCAATCACGAACGTTTCAAAACAAATTTATGTGGACACTGAGGGTCGTAACGAGTTTACTGACTTGCTAGCGGAAAATGGCGCTGTATCATCCATTGAGGCTCAGGCTTACCGCAAAGATGGTAGTGTAATCTCGATTTTGGAAAATGTGCGCCCTGTCCGAGACACTAATGGAAATTTGCTCTACTACGAAGGCTCTGTTGAAGACATTACCGAACGCAAGCGAGTTGAACTGGCCTTGCTGGAGAGAGAGGAGCAGTATTGGTCAGTGGTGGAAAATGTGCAAGAGGTTATTTTCCAAACCGATGGGGTTGGGGTGTTGACTTTTCTCAATCCAACTTGGACAGAAATGACGGGCTTTTCTATAGCAGATAGCATTGGTACTAACTTTATTGATTATCTCCATGCTGATGACCGTCAAACTAATATTGAATTGTTTCAATCCCTAATTACCCACAAACAGGAGTATTATCAGCAGGAACTAAGGTATCTTACCAAAGATGGCGGCTCGGGCTGGCTGGAGATTCATGCGCAATTAACCCTAGATCCTGACAGTAATATCACAGGTACCTCTGGCACTATCCGAGATATTACAAATCGTAAATTAAGCGAGTCACATCTGAAAGAAAGTGAGAAACAACTGCGTCAAGTTATTGATTTAGTGCCTCATTTCATTTACGCCAAGAATCGAGATGGAGAGTTTCTTCTAGCTAACAAAGCCGTTGCGGAAGCTTATGGTACGACAGTAGATGACTTACTATACCATCGGGATGAAGATTTTGCTCAGTCTTTCTTAAAATCCTTCGAGTTTAGAGAGGCGGATTTGCAGGTATTGGAGAGTGGAGAACCGACACACCTTCCAGAAGAGACGATCATCTATCCCGATGGAGAAAAGCGTATCATCCAAACTACCAAAATTCCCTTCTCCTTAGCAATTTCCCACATGCCAGCGGTATTAAGTGTATCGATTGATATATCTGAGCAAAAGCAAGCCGAGGAGGCATTACACCAGCAACTGACTCGTGTAATGCTACTCAAACAGGTGACCCAAGAAATCCGCCAAAGTTTAAACACTAAACAAATTTTTCAGACCACCGCCACACAAATTGGTCAAGTGTTTCAGGTCAATCGTTGCACCATTCATACCTATGTTTCCCAACCCTATCCTCGCATTCCTACAGTGGCTGAGTATTTAGAAAAGGGTTATCTATCCATACTGGATTTAGAACTTCCGATTCTGGGGAATCCTTATTTAGAGCAGTTGTTAGTCCAAGACCGAGCCATCAGTTCCCCTAATGTTTACGAAGACCCCCTTCTTAAACCGATGATCCCAATATGTTGGCAAATTGAAGTCAAATCCATGTTGCTAATTCGTACTTCTTATCAGGGGGAACCGAATGGTGTGATTGGAATACATCAGTGTGATGAATTTCGTCAGTGGAGTCTGGATGAAATTGAGTTACTCGAAGCCGTGGCTGACCAAGTAGGGATTGCTATTGCTCAGGCTCACCTGCTTGAGCAAGAAACCCGCCAACGAGAGCAATTGACTGAGCAAAATTTCGCCCTAGAGCAAGCTAGAAGAACTGCCGAAGCGGCCACTCAGGCAAAAAGCGAATTTCTGGCAACTATGAGCCATGAAATCCGCACTCCTATGAATGCTGTGATTGGCATGACAGGTTTGCTACTGGATACAGATTTAACGTCCCAGCAACGAAACTTTGTGGAAACGATCCGCAATAGTGGGGATAGTTTACTCACCATCATTAATGATATTTTGGATTTTTCCAAAATTGAGTCTGGAAAGCTGGAGTTAGAAGAACAACCGTTTAATTTGATCACTTGCGTTGAGGAATCCCTAGACTTGTTGGCGGCAAAAGCAGCTGAGAAAAAATTGGAGTTAGCTTATCTATTCCATCCCAACACTCCACCTATGATTGTGGGAGATGTGACTCGGCTGCGCCAAATTATAGTCAATTTGTTGGGGAATGCGATTAAATTTACCCATAGCGGGGAAGTGTTAGTTTCTGTAACCGCCCGAGAAGTGAGCACAGGGGAATGCGTTGATGGCAAAGAAAAAGAACAAAGCAATACTGCTAACTACTCCTACCCGTTGGCGTCTGGTCCTGAGTACGGAAAACATTACTCTTTGAGTTTCCCTACTCTAGCCAATGGAAAGGACTACACTTTACAAGGAGAATTTGACCAGACGGGGTATATCAACGGGGTCAGGGGAGCTAACGGAATACAGAACAACACGAGAGACAACACGAGAGTATTTTCACCGCCTCACCCCCAGATTTCCTCCCACAACCCTAACACCACCAGATTTTCTCCTGCTTCGACCCAATCTTCAATCTACGAAATCCAATTTGTGGTCAAGGATACTGGCATCGGCATTCCTGAGGATCGGATCGACCGCCTGTTCCAGTCTTTTTCTCAGCTGGATTCCTCCACATCTCGCCAATATGGAGGCACAGGTCTTGGTTTGGCTATTTGTCAACGGCTAACCACCATGATGGGTGGCAAGATTTGGGTAGAAAGTCAAGTTGGTCAAGGCTCTAAATTCTATTTCACTGTATTGGCTAAACAGCCTGATCCGATCGAGGAACCTAACCTGCCAGTATCTCAGCCATTGTTAGAAGGAAAGCGGCTGCTGATTGTGGATGATAGTGCGACCAACCGCACGATTATCTCCGAGCAAGCCAAGTCTTGGGGTATGCTTACCCAGACAGCAGCATCAGGTAGAGAAGCTCTCGATTGGCTCAGTCAGGGGGATAAATTTGACATTGCCATTCTTGATGGGTATATGCCTGAGATGGATGGTTTTACCCTAGCAACGAAAATCCGCCAGGAGTCTGAGGCTCAAGCCTTGCCCTTGGTAATGCTCAGCTCAATGAGTCAATCAGATACAAAGCATCATCAGAGTCAGCTAGATATTGCAGCTGTCTTAAACAAGCCTATTAAGCAATCTCAGCTTTACGATGTTTTGACCCAGGTGATGAGCGGACAGCCAATCAAGATTAAGCGCACACCTGCTCAACACCTAAAACTTGACACTGAAATGGCGCAAAAGCATCCTTTGCGCATTTTGTTGGCTGAAGATAATATCGTGAACCAGCAGTTAGCCCTGCAACTGTTGAAACGGATGGGATACCGGGCTGATGTCGCGGGGAATGGATTAGAAGTACTCCAAGCTCTTAGTCGTCAGCCCTATGACCTGGTTTTGATGGATGTCCAGATGCCGGAAATGGATGGCTTAACTGCGACGCAACACATTTGTGAACAATGGTCAGCTCATGAACGCCCCTGGATTATTGCCATGACTGCTAATGCCATGGAAGGGGATCGAGAAATGTGCCTGAGTGCAGGAATGGATGATTACATTAGCAAGCCGATCCAGGTACCAGAGTTAGTCCGTGCCTTGAGTCAATGTCCGCACCATCGTGAACCTGCCAACCCAGTACTAGCTGATCCAGCTGTTGACTTTTCGGTTTTGCAATCCTTGATCGACAGTATCGGAGAAGGGGGGGCGGAATGTTTGGTTAGTTTGATTGAAATTTACTTAAAAGATACTCCGAGGTTAGTAAAAAACATGGCTCAAGCAATTATTGAAGAAGATCCAAAAGCCATGGAAATTGCGGCTCACACATTAAAGTCTAGTAGCGCTACCCTAGGGGGGATAAATCTCTCCAAACTGTGTCAGGACTTGGAAAGTCTGGGGAGATCGAAAACCATCACTGGAGCAGCGGAAATATTTCCGCTGCTTGAGTCTGAATACCAACAAGTCAGAGCAGGACTGACCGAGAGTGCTAAGAAAATTGAACAACAATGTTTGAGCCCAGTCCTCTCCCATAATGTTTGATTTTTCGGAAACTATTGCCTCTAAAAAGGGCAATACAAACGACCTTCGCGCATCTGTACTACTGGCTGATTGGAGATTCTGACTAAGTTTTCATTATGAGTTGTGACAATAACTGTAGTCCCTAGGTGATTGAGTTTCCTGAGAATGTTTAATACCTGCCACGAATTGTCGGGATCGAGGTTACCTGTTGGCTCATCAGCTAATATCAACGGCGGTGTACTAACAATGGCACGAGCTAGACTTACCCGTTGTTGTTCTCCTCCTGAAAGTTGCTCTGGAAAACAGTTGGCTTTGTCTTGCAAACCCACTAATTTAAGGGTTGGTGTTAGCCGTCGCTTAATTTCTTTGCGAGTGAAACTCTGTGCCCACAGCACAAAAGCGATATTCTCTGATACAGTTCGCGAGTGTATTAGTTTGTAGTCCTGAAAAACAATCCCCAGGCGACGGCGTAGGAATGACAAGCGATCGCCTCGTAATTGCCCAACATTTAATTGATCGACAAATACTTTACCTTGGGTGGGACGCTGTTCACCATAGAGTAATTTTAGCAATGTGGATTTACCAGCACCAGAAGGCCCTGTGATAAATAAAAAGTCCCCTGACTTGACTTCTAGATTGACGTTAAACAAACCTCGGTTGTTGGGATAGGTTGTTGTCACTCCTTGTAATTGGATTATCGCTTTCTGGGTCATTAGGAATTAGGGAAAGAGAGGGAAGTGTGGGGAGATGGGGAGATGGGGAAATGGGGAAATGGGGAGATGGGGAGATGGGGAGATGGGGAGGCTGAGAAGGTGCTCCCGCAAGCCTTAGCACATAGCCGCTCCCCAAATGCCACGCTACGCGATCGCATCAATATAATACTCGACAATACTCATGTTGTCAGGTGTATTGATTCAGGTCTATTGATTAGGGATTAGATTATGCCATTCTTTGACCTAAGGCTTTGAGAGCAAACTTAGGCAGAACCATCATTCTTTGACCTAAAGCTTTGAGAGCAAACTGAGGCAAAACCATCATTCGCCGCCAACGGTGGGGTTCTTGATACAACCGATATAACCATTCGAGATTATTGTTCCGGAACCAGGCTGGCGCACGGGTTTTAGCCCCTGACCAGATATCAAAGCTACCACCAACACCAATCCAAATGGATTGGGGACACAGGTGGCGATTCTGGGCAATCCAAAATTCTTGACGTGGTACACCTAAGCCCACTAATATGATTTTGGGCTGCTGTTGTTTTAAGGTCAGCTTTAATTCTTCCTCTGCTTCTGCACTGAGGTAGCCATCACTAATTCCAGCGATCGCTAGATTTGGAACTCTCTTCTGCCAAACCCTAGCTGTTTTTTGGACTACATGAGGGGCTGCCCCAAAGAAAAATACTGGGCAAGATTCTCCGTATTGTCCAGCCTTGGCCAGTAAAGACTGAGCTAGTTCAATTCCTGGACAGCGCTGCTTTTTTTTACCGTGAAGTCGTAAGTAAAATATAATACCCGCCCCATCAGGAATCACCAGTTCTGCCTGCTTGATAACGGCAGCTAGCTCAGGGTTGCGCTCTCCCTGGATTGCCATTTCGGCATTTAGAGTTACGACATGACTACCTAGACCTTTGGTGAGACGATCGTCTAAGTAGTTGCTGTAGTTGTCTAAAAGGTGAACGGGTAACCCCAAGACAGGAAATTGTTCAGCTGTTTCAAACATTGGCTTTTGCATACCCTCACATCACCCATGTATTTTATTCTACGTCAGAGCAGTTAAACCCTTCGGCTATAGCCGAACTTGTTATGGTAATTGGAATTTAACTGATGCTGAAATCATTACTGGGCATTGCTTTGAGAGTTAAAAAACTTTTGCTTAAGTCAAATTCTTTTTCCCAGTCAGGGCATAACAGATTTGGGCGGTTATTTAGGATGATCAGGATACAACTCTTATGGCAGAGCCAAAACTTCTTTAATTAACTCCTCAGGATTTGGTACTGATCAGGAAAACTTGGCAATTGGGTTGGGAATTGGGTATGTCATTGGGTCCCAATTGAGAATTGGGATTTGATGGTGGTGTTGAACTCAATTAGGAATTATTCCGCCATCCTTACTGAACTTAGGTGGCGGAAGTTTCATTAAAAATTAAAAAGACTATGAGGAGTTGAACGCGCACGCGTGGCCGTAGGCCAAGGGTTGACCTTTCACCGCAGAACACAGTCAACGGTCAACCGTCAACCATAAACTGTTAATCAGCTCTTGGCAAAGACACTAGCAGCAGCTGCAATACCTGCTCCTGGTGTCATGGATTGGTGTCCCAATTCCTGAAGGGTGGCTTCGAGAGCACCAATGACACCAAGAATATCTTGCTCACTGATAAAACCTAAGTGACCAATGCGGAATATTTTTCCTTTATAGTTGTCTTGTCCCCCAGCTAGAGCAATGTTATAGCGTTTTTTCATCACAGAACGGATTTGTTCCGACTCTACTGATGTGGGAATCACTGCAGTGGCGGCTGGGCTAGCATACTCATCAGAACCAAACAATGGTAATGATAGGGCTTTGACAGCGGCGCGGGTTGCTTCCATCAGACGCTGGTGACGGGAAAATATTGATTCTAACCCTTCTCTTTGCATCATGCGCAGTGCAGCCTGTAGGGCAATGACTAGGTTCACTGGCGGGGTAAAGGGATTGCTGTTTTTAGCAGTAGATTTCTTGTAAGTCCCTAAATCTAGGTAAAACTTGGGCAGGGTAGCTGTTTTGTAGGCTTCCCAAGCTTTAGGACTAACACTGACAAATCCGAGTCCTGGGGGAATCATGTATCCCTTCTGGGAACCAGAGCCTACTACATCGAGACCCCACTCATCAATGGGTACATTGACTGCTCCAAGGCTGGTAACAGCATCAACAATAATTAGGGCTTCCCCGTGGTCTTTGACGTAACGATTTATGGTTTCTAAGTCGTTGAGAACGCCAGTAGAGGTTTCAGAGTGGGTGACGATTACGGCTTTGATTTGCTTTTCGGTATCAGCTTCTAGCTTTTCACGAAACTGCTCTGGATCTAGGGGCTTACCCCACTCGGCAGTAATGGTGTCCACTTCCAGACCAAAAGCAGTACTGATTTTGCCCCAACGGTCGCCAAATTTACCATTAGAACCAACTAAAACGCGATCGCCTGCACTGAGGAAGTTAATAATACCAGCTTCCATGACTCCGGTACCGCTAGCGGTTACAGTCAAGACATCATTTTTGGTCTGGTGTAGCCATTTGAGGTTTTCATTGACCTCTGCCATGATTTCGCTAAATTCGGGACTACGGTGTCCGATCGGGTGTTTGGCCATGGCCAGTAATACTTGTTCTGGTACTGGCGTCGGGCCAGGAATCATTAGTTTGAGCTTGTCTTCCATCTGTAGTTAGTCTTGGTATCTAGGGTTGTTGTGATCTGATGATTGGTTAGTTACTCTGAATTGACCGATTAAGTTTTGGACCTTACCGGACAAAACCGGAAATTCAAGGTTAATTTAGGGGTTAATTTGGGGTTTCACCACCGGAGCATGGGAACGGTTATGCCCAACCATGCTTACACGACCAAACCAGCCGCGCTAGATTTAAACTTGCCTTCAAGTCTGTGTATATTGACACCCTGCAGTTAGGACACTCTTTAGTTGGGAGCCATAGCAAGCATGTGTTATTGATGCCGACAGTGGGAGTAACGCTCCTCAGGAGTAGGTAACAATCTCAAAATATATTGGCTCAAATGAGATACTCTGACTAAATTTCTTAGTTTTTTTTTATGAAGTTGACAATTTGTTGACTATTTAATGGGGGAGTCTTCCTGCTGAATCCGGTAAACCATTTTTTGAGTTATGGGCATCCAATTTGACGCTGTTGAGAGACCAGCGATACTCCATTGGCAAGTTGGCTCGCTGACAGCTTTGTTCTAACTGCTTCTGCTGAACTAGGGCTTTACGCAGAGTACTGATCAATTGATGAACCTGCTGTCGCAATTGGGGGTTTTGACTGGTAGCAAATGCTGTTTGGCGCTCTAGCAGTTGGAGCAGCAGTTCGTAGTGAATATAAGATGGAAGGGGAATTGGATCCATGAAATTTCCTGTACCTCGGTGAGTCGGAGTTTGCCATCAAAATGGACTATTTTTTTGGGGTATAGGTCCCTGATGGCTAAACAAGCTGGCAATAGCAACTGCTGGGTCTGGCTGTTTTACCAATGACTCACCAATGAGGACGGCTGTGGCTCCGGCAGATGCTACCTGATCAAGGTGAGCGTTGGTATGAAGCCCTGATTCACTGACTACCAGAATGCCACGTTCGAGTAGTTGGTTAGCCCTTGCTGCTAGTAATTGACAGGTTGTTTGTAAATCGACGGAAAAATCTTCCAAGTTACGATTGTTTATACCTACTAGGGTAACTCCATCGAGAGATAATACTCGATCTAATTCAGATTGGGTATGGACTTCGATCAAGGGTGTGATCGACAGAGTCTTAGCAATTTTGATAAAGTATTGCAGGTCTTGATCGGAAAGGATGGCTGCAATCAGTAAAACTGCATCTGCTCCGTGACTACGAGCCATGTACATTTGGTAGGGATAGATGATGAACTCCTTACACAGCAAAGGCACGTCTACAGCCGCACGAACTTTTGCCAGGTTTTCCCAACTACCCTGAAAGAATTTTTGATCTGTCAGCACTGAGATCGCACTAGCACCACCCTGGCTGTATGACTGAGCAATGGCTACTGGGTCAAAGTCTTCTCGAATAACCCCTTTGCTAGGAGATGCTTTTTTGACTTCTGCAATCAGGGCAGGACTAGTCTTTCCTGATTTTAGGGCTGCTAGAAAGTCTCGGGGGGGTGGTGCTGTTTGTATTCGCTTGCGCAACTCCACTAGGGGCAGACTTTCCCGCATCTGGTCAATTTCTTTCTCTTTGTGCCAGACAATTTCTTCGAGAATATGGTGGGGTTTATCGTCTGGTAGTGCAACTTGATAGTGCAGGCTTTTGATTTTAACTGCTGGATTAGGTGGGCGTCGGCGAATTTGCATCAGTAGTTTTATATAGTGCGTGAGTGCGTCAGTCCCTCAGTGCGTCAGTTTCTCAGTGCGTCAGTACTAAAATCCTTTGTTAATTAGCAATTAACAAAGGACTTTGACTAATGAGTTACAGCTCGTTTGTAAGCTTCGTCGAGTACTTCTGAGAGAGTGGGGTGAGCATGGACTAAGTAGGCGAGGGAGTTGACGGATTGTCTGTTTGCGATCGCATTTGAGGCTTCGTGAATTAAGTCAGAGGCGTGGATACCTAGGATGTGGACTCCTAGGACTTCCCCGGTATCTTTACGGTAGATTACTTTCGCTACCCCATCTGCTTCTCCTTCTGCGATCGCTTTAGAATTACCCTTAAAGTAAGATCTTACAACGGATACTTCAAAGCCTTCTTCGGAGGCCAATTTTTTGGCTTGTGGTTCGCTTAGGCCGACGTAGCTGATTTCTGGATGGGTAAAGGCGGCTGCGGGTATGCTGCGGTAGTCTACGGTGCGCTGACGTCCACAGATATTCTCTACTGCGACAATACCTTGAGCGGATGCGGCATGGGCTAACATCATTTTCCCAGTGGCATCACCAATTGCCCAAAGATGGGGTACGGGTTCCCCTGCTGAAAGTACTGCCATGGTGTCATCTACGGGAATAAAACCGCGCCGGTCTGTTTCCACTCCTACGGCATCTAGTCCTAGGTCTTTGGTGGCCGGAATCCGACCTGTAGCGACCAAGCAAGCATCGACTTCGAGTACATCGACTACTTCCTTGGTTTTGGTATCTGCTAGTTCAATTACTACCGGGGAACCGGGAGTTACTTTCATCGCTAGCACCCCAGTGTGGGTTTCAATGTCCCGAGGTTTGATCAGGATTCGTGTGGCTAGTTTGGCAATATCAGGGTCAAAGGTTGGCATCAGGTCGTCTAGGGCTTCGATCATGGTGATTTCAGACCCTAGTGCTGTGTAGACATCAGCAAACTCTAGACCAATGTAACCACTGCCCACGATTGCTACCCAATCTGGCAGCCATTCTAGTTTGATGGCATCATCGCTGGTAAATACGGTTTTGCCATCAATCTCAATTCCTGGGGGTACAAAGGGAATTGAACCAGCGGATATCATAATATCTTTGCCAGTGATAGTTGTTTCACCATTTTCTGTAACAACGGTTACTTTTTGAGAAGCAGCTACTTTACCCCAGCCTTTGATAATATCCACACCCAAGCGTTTTAGGCTGTTGGTCAGGTCACCACGAATCTTACTGACTAGATTGCTGGCATGATTTGCGATCGCATTTCGGTCAAACTCAACCCCTGCTACTGTAATCCCAAGGGCATTGAGGTGATTAGCGTCCTGTAGCTCTCGCACTCTACCTGATGCGGCTAATAGGGCTTTAGAAGGGATGCAGCCCCGGTTAACACAAGTTCCGCCCATGTCACCGGCTTCAATAATAGCGGTTTTAAGACCACAGCTAACTGCGTGTAAAGCAGCACCATGACCCCCCACACCAGCACCGATAATCACTAAATCGTAATCAAACTCTTGACTCACATCTATCTCCTAGTCTAGATTGGGTATACTTTGTTAGTCTTTATTATTTTCAACTTGACCAATCCAGGATTGCAAGTGCTCAACCATTAAGATTGGGAGGGTGAAGTATGAAGTATCAAGAAGAGCATTCAGCTATCAGCCATTAGCTATCAGCCATTACCTTTGGCCTTTAGGTCACACTACGGAAATGGCCAACCTATTTGAAGTGCTGATAGGCTATGGGCAGGCTACTTGAGGTAATTTGGAATAAAATAAGCTGACCACTGACCGCTGACCGCTGACCGCTGACCGTTTTGTCAGTCAAGCAGCCCACCTCACACTTGACACTAAAGACTTTCAGAAACGTTGCCGTTTAGCTTCGTACAACATCAAGGCAGCAGCAATCGCTACGTTTAAGGATTCTACTCCTGGCATCAGGGGAATCTTAACTTGCTGATCTGCGGTTTTTACCAACTCTTCCTTAAGTCCAGCTGCTTCATTGCCCAGGAGTATTAAGCTAGGACAGCGCCAATCTATATCCCAGTAACTGACCTTAGCATCTGGTACTGTGGCTACTACTTGTATGCCTTGAGCTTGAGCTTGAGCTACGAGGGTGGGCAAATCCGGGGTAACTGCCATGGGCAGACTGAACCACTGACCGACTGAGGCTCGCAATACTTTAGGATTATCTAGCTCTACACTATCGGAACTTAGCCACAATCCTTCTGCACCAGCGGCTACGGCAGTTCTAATGATTGTGCCAAGATTTCCTGGGTCTTGTATAGTTTCTAGGGCTAGCCCTAAGGAGAGGGAATTGAAGGATTTCGGGGAAAGGGGAAGACGGGTTGCTGTGGCTATCACTCCATCTGGCTCAACTGTAGTAGCGATCGCTTTTAGTACAGACTGACTTACCACTTCCACTCTTTGAGACCGAACGGAAGCATCTTGGGATAGTTGTGGATGAGCTTCCAGCCATTCTGGTGTATAGCAGAGGGTTACTAGGGGATAATCTACGGCACAGGCTTCTGCCAACAGGTGGGTTCCCTCCAACAGAAACAGGTCTTGCTGCCGACGTCCTTTTACTCTGTGCAGCTTGCGAATTTCCTTGACTAGGGGATTCTTAGTGCTTGTCAGCATACAAGTCTGGCTAATTATGCGGAACCCGGGACTTGAACCCGGAAGTCCTTGCGAACACTAGAACCTGAATCTAGCGCGTCTACCAATTCCGCCAGTTCCGCTTTTGTTGGCGTTATAGCAATCTTTGCTGATTCCGATAGTGGTCAGTTCTGAATCAGAACTGTCACGGTTGAGGATTCCACAAAGGAATTGCTAGTGGGCTTGCTCTGTTAGCTCACCGGTTTTTTAGTATACAGCATTTACTGCTATTGTGGACAAGTTTCTTGTCGATAGCCGCAACGCCTGGAAATTTCCCGGTTTACATTGCCAACTTCTGAGTATAGTGGAAAACCTTACATTCGATCAAGATACTTGGAAAACTAGACATTTATAAAGTTTCAGGTAAAATCAAAACCAAATTTAACATTTCGCCAGAAATTACAATGATTTTGGAGGATAGACCCATCAATCACTCTCAAAGCCAGATAAATCCACAAGCTCTGTCCCAGGAAAACGAATCGGTTCTCAAGATTTGGGGTAGAGCGTCTCTCCACGGACAGGTAAAAATTAGTGGAGCTAAAAATTCTGCCTTGGCAATTATGGCAGGAGCTTTACTGTGTTCTCAAGATTGCCGACTGCGTAATGTGCCGTCCTTAGTAGATATCGAGCGGATGAGCCAGATTCTTGCTGCTGTGGGAGTCAAGCTCAAACGTAGTGGTGACATCTTAGATCTAGATGTCAGCCATATCGGACAATCAAAAGCTCCCTATGAGTTGGTGAGCCAGCTGCGAGCTAGCTTTTTTATCCTTGGTCCGATGCTAGCGCGATTGGGAGTGGCACGGATACCACTGCCTGGTGGCTGTGCGATTGGTGCTAGACCTGTAGACCTCCATGTCAGGGGTCTACAAGCTATGGGCGCTCAGGTTCATATTGAGCATGGCATTGTCAATGCTTATGTGAAAGGCACAGGTAACAACAAGCTAAAGGGGGCGAAAATCTACCTGGATTACCCCAGTGTAGGCGCAACAGAAACTCTGCTGATGGCCGCGACTCTGGCAGAAGGGGAAACCACCCTTGAAAATGCCGCTCAAGAGCCAGAAGTGGTGGATTTGGCGAATTTCTGCCGAGCGATGGGAGCTCAAATTAGTGGTGCTGGTACTAAAACTATTAGTATCTCTGGGGTTTCTAGTTTACATTCGGTGGATTACCCGATTATTCCTGACCGGATTGAAGCTGGCACTTTCTTGGTAGCTGGGGCAATTACTCAGTCTGAACTGAGCCTTTACCCAGTAATACCGGAACATTTAACGGCTGTGATTGCTAAGCTACGGGCAATTGGTAGTGAGGTGATGGTTGAGGAACCGAATTGCTTACGAATTATTCCTCATAAACTAAAGGCAATGGATATTGAAACTTTGCCTTATCCTGGATTTCCTACGGATATGCAAGCCCAGTTTACGGCGTTGCTGGCTCTGAGTGAAGGAAACTGTGTGGTTAGCGAAACGGTTTTTGAAAATCGGCTGCGTCATGTAGCTGAATTGAATCGCATGGGGGCGGATATCCGGGTTAAAGGGAATAATGCGATTATCAGAGGTGTGCCAATGTTGTCGGGAGCACCAGTAGTGGGTACGGATTTACGGGCATCTGCTGCACTTGTGGTAGCTGGGTTAGGGGCAGAAGGAATAACTACTATTCAGGGACTCCGTCATTTAGACCGGGGTTATGACGATTTGGAGGGTAAACTCCGACAACTTGGTGCTAGAGTAGAACGGGTTTCGGCTCAGATAGAGGAAGAGGAACTTCCTCCGACTCCCACTAATGCCATGACTGCAACACCGTAGAGTTATAGTCATTAGTCATTAGTTATTAGTCATTGAGAAATTGTTAATTGTTAATTGTTAATTGTTAATTGTGATCAATTTTCAATTTTCAGTTTTCAGTTTTCAATATGTCTATTAGAGCTTGTTTTACTGTGGGATACTGATATTCCCATCCATAACTAGTAGTTCGCTTGGGTAGCACCTGTTGACCTTCCAAGACGACTATGGCTCCTTCTCCCAGCAAGGCTTCTAGGGCAACACTGGGAACTGGTAGCCAGGAGGGACGATTGAGAACATCTCCAATGGCTTTACATAGTTCAGACATCAAGACAGGATTGGGGGCTGTGGCATTGAAAATCCCTTCCATGTCTGGTCTGGTTAGGGCAGCTATGATTAAGTTCACTAAGTCATCTCGGTGAATCCAAGAAAACCATTGGCGACCGGTACCGATTGGCCCTCCAGCAAACATTTGAAAGGGGGGTATCATTTTGGCTAAGGCACCGCCATTGCCCAAAACTATACCGATGCGCACAATCACTAGTCGCACATCAGCTTCTTTGACTTTCTGGGCTTCCCCTTCCCAGGCTTGACAAACCTCTGCCAGAAAGTCGTCTCCAGCAGGACTTGTTTCATCAAAGGTTACTGTTTCACTAGTGCCGTAGTAACCAATGGCAGAAGCGTTTACTAATACCGTGGGTTTAGGGTCAGCAAGAGCGATCGCTTCCACAATTTTTTGGGTCCCTAATTGGCGGCTATTGAGGATTTCCTGCTTACGGGCTGGTGTCCAGCGCTCCTCAGCAATGGGGGCTCCAGCTAAATGGACTACACCATCACAGCCTGCGATCGCATTTTGCCAATCCCCTGATTCGGTGGGAGTGTAGGCAATAGTTTCTATATTAGGAAATTGCTTCCTAGCTTTAGCTGAGTCACGGGTTAAGATTAAGGGCTGATGTCCTTCTTCCTGTAGACGCTCCACTAAGCGGCTACCGACAAATCCTGTTGCTCCAGTAATTGCGACTTTCATACTTCATCCTTCATGGTTTATATCGTGTCTGATAGCACACTCATATGTTTGCATCGTCCGCTCAATTGCCTCACAACGAACATGCGCAGCATGAGTGTCAGATGAATTGCGGACAGGGTTTATCTCGCTTATACTAGATATAGTAGGGAAGACAAATTAAGAGCTAACCGCCACCTACTAATCAAAAGTACAACTTATTGTATTGTTCCGGCGCGGAGGGGCATCCCGTGTCGTTAATAAAGCTTACCGAGTATCCTAACCGTTGGGTGGAGTTGGTAAGAAGTCCACACTGTAATCTTTGATTCAGTTTGGGAGTATGTCACGTTAACCTGGAACGGGACCCGAAGACCGGGGGAAATTTTTAGAATGGGCAATGAATCGGGCCTGATCTGCTGTTGCGGATTTACATGAGGTTTTATTAAATCAGCAAAAAAACCTTAAACTCTTGTCCATTCTGCCTTCTGCCTTCTGCCTTCTGCCTTACTGTTATGCATTTTTAATGCATAACGGCTTATCACCCTTTATCCTTCAGTTGCTGGTTTGGTTTCACCGTAAGCCATACCGTTGGCTTCAGCGTACCGACTCATGAAGCGCATGAAGCGTTCCCAGTGGTCGTCTTGATCAATTTCAACTTTACACTCCACTCCTGCTAGGTCATCTCCTTCTGGACCACCGAAGCGAAATTTTATTGAGGATGGAGTCATATTAATCACCCCTTCTTCGTCTGTTAAGACCATTGATTGAGAAAATCGGTTTCTATAACTGTTGAATTGTTCAATAGCCTTTAACTTTTCAAAGGTCATCAAGACGATGCGGGCTCCTGAGCGTCGGTTTTTTCTGAGGCTGACGTCACTCAGCTGTTCATAAATACCGTCAAAGAATTGGATGGATGGTGTTGAGGAGTTCATTTTAAATCTAAAAATATGCTTAAATTTTAGTATATCGCCTGAAGAGGGGTTGACAAAATTATTTTTATAGGAAACAGGGAATCGGGAGTCGGGAGTCGGGAGTCGGGAGTCGGGAGCTTGTAGGGTGGGCAAAGAAAGTTTGGTTAGTTTTGAGTGGTTTAGATTAGATTACTTTGCCCACCAGACTTCAATTGGTATTTGTTTTTACTCTTGATATTCTTGTAGGGTGGGCAAAGAAAGTTTGGTTAGTTTTGAGTGGTTTAGATTAGATTACTTTGCCCACCAGACTTCAATTGGTATTTGTTTTGACTCTTGATATTCTTGTAGGGTGGGCAAAGAAAGTTAGGTGATTTTGATTCGTTTAGATTAGATTACTTTGCCCACCAGACTTCAATTAGTATTTGTTTTGACTCTTGATATTCTTGTAGGGTGGGCAAAGAAAGTTAGGTGATTTTGATTCGTTTAGATTAGATTACTTTGCCCACCAGACTTCAATTGATATTTGTTTTGACTCTTGATATTCTTGTAGGATTAAAAAAAAATTGGGAAGTTTTAGTGGTTTAGATTAGATTAATTTGCCCACCAGCCTTCAATGTTTTTTTGACTAAGTTTAATTATTAATGATCGATATTACGTTTAAAAAAAAAAGCCCCATAAATCCCTAATAATTGTAAAAATATTATAGTTTTATAGCCTTTTTTGCAGTTATGAATTACACATAATTTTTTAAATCTTCCCGATTCCCGATTCCCGATTCCCTACTCCCTACTCCCTACTCCCTACTCCCTACTCCCTTTATTCTATACTAATAGTGTCACTCTCTTGAAACTGTCATGATTGCTGATAAAAGCCCCAATTACATTTCCAAAGAAGAGTATCTATCCTACGAAGAGGATAGTGCCATCAAACACGAGTATAGTGATGGAGAAGTCTATGCCATGGCTGGCGCGAGTGATGCCCATGTTACTATTGCCCTTAACCTGGCTTCAGCCTTAAGAAATCATGTCAGGGGCACTGGCTGTCGGGTTTATATGGCAGATATGAAAACTTATGTCGAAGCATCCAATAGTTATTATTATCCTGATGTTCTAGTGACTTGCGATACCAGAGACCGAGAATTAGCTAACTATAAAAAATATCCTTGTTTAATTGTAGAAGTTTTATCTCCCAAGACTGAAGCATTTGACCGGGGTGACAAATTTTCGGACTATCAACAATTAGAAACCTTGGTGGAATATGTTTTAATTAGCCAAAATCGTAAACGCCTAGATTGCTTTCGCCGGAATTCCGAAGGAGTTTGGACATTGCAATTTTATTATCCGGGCAGTGAGATTCATCTAGAAACTGTGGATTTTAGGACTAGTCTTGAGGCTTTGTATGAAGATGTATAGGGCAAGGCAATAGGCAATAGGCAATAGGCAATAGCGATGCAGCGCTGCTCCCTGCTCCCTGCTCCCTAAAACCCATATATTTGTACCTCACAAGTCCTAGAATTGCTATAATAGGCAAATGCTTACTTTTAGACTAATTTCAGGCTACCTCTAGTATCTTTGGAGTTGGTAACTCTTTATTAACTTGGCTATAAGCGTACACCAAATCCTCTAAAACTTCCTTAGCATTCTCAAGAGCTTCCTCATAGGTGTCACCGTGGGTACGAGCATAGTTACCCCATTCGGGTAAACTAGCCACATAAGAGTTATCTTCCTCTGACCATTGAATTAAAATGCTATATTTCATGATTCATCCTCCTGTTCTAACTCTGCCAGTTCTTTGAGTACTTCTATCACTTCTTTTTCTTGATAAGGTCATAGACTTAGATAATTTACAGAAATAAATACAAATGACAAACCACTATAGTATCTTAATTCAATGGTCAGAGCAAGACCAAACCTACATTGCCAGTTTGCCAGAATTTGGTCCCTATGCTCATACCCATGGCAGCAGCTACGAAGAAGCTCTAAAAAATGCTAAAGACGTGTTGGAGCTTTTGGTAGAAGATTACCAAGCTAGAGGGAAAGAGTTACCTTTATTAAATTCTTCAAAAATAACGGTATAATTAAAGAGTACAAAAACTGACTTTGCCACGCTAGGCGCAAGGCAAGAGGCAAGAGGCAAGAGGCAAGAGGCAAGAGGCAAAAATTGACGTGCATTAGCTTTTAAGCTTTTATCAATGTCAAACACCTTAATGCGTAGTTCTATACTTTAATTTTATAATAAATTTCAACTGAATCCTAACACTGGTTAACTTCACACCCAGTAAAGCTAATCATAATTCCTCTATCCTTGATTAACTCTTGCCTCTTGCCTTTTGCCTTTTGCCTCTTCCCTACTCCCTGCTCCCTACTCCCTGCTCCCTCTTATTTACTTCCACCATCGACTAACATCTTCAACCGCTGCTACCGTTTCTCTTAGGGCTTCAATACCCCCAAACTTGATGATTAAAGGAGCTAATTGAGGAAGAGCTTCAAAAAAATTGCGACGGGTTAGACTAGCTAAACCATCAAGAATTTGTTGCCAAAGAGGAAAATCAACTGACGAAGGAGTTAAGGTCTTAATTAAGTCCTTTAAAGCATAGGTTCGGAATAATTGATTGGAAATGCCTCTGGCGCAATCTAAGGCTTCCGGTAACACTTCGGGTAAGTGGGGGACTAAGGCCACTAAGGCTCTGGCTCGGGAGTCTTGATCGGAAATCCCTCTGGCGGAATCTAAGGCTTCTGGTAACACATCGGGTAAGTGGGGGACTAAGGCCACTAAGGCTCTGGCTTGGTATCTTTCATCGGAAATTCCTCTGGCGCAATCTAAGGCTTGGGTTAACAACACATCGGTTAAGTGGGGGGCTAAGGCCAGTAAGGCTAATGCTCGGTCTGATTCATCAGAAATCCCTGTGGCGCAATCTAAGGCTTCCGGTAACACATCCGGTAAGTGGAGGGCTAAGACGAATAAGGCTCTGGCTCGGTATCTTTCATAGGAAATCTCTCTGGCGCAATCTAAGGCTTGGGGTAACAACTCTTCCGGTAAATGGCGGGCTAAGGCTCCTAAGGCATTGGCTCGGTCTGATTCATGGTCAATCCCTCTGAGGCAATCTAAGGCTTGGGGTAACAACACATCGGTTAAGTGGGGGGCTAAGGCCAGTAAGGCATTGGCTCGGTCTGATTCATGGTCAATGCCTCTGACGCAATCTAAGGCTTCCGGTAACACATTCGGTAAGTGGGGGGCTAAGGCTGTTAAGGCATCGGCTCGGTGGTATTCATGGTCAATGCCTCTGGCGCAATCTAAGGCTTCTGGTAACACATCCGGGAAGTGGGGGGCTAAGGCTGTTAAGGCATCGGCTCGGTGGTATTCATGGTCAATGCCTCTGGCGCAATCTAAGGCTTCTGGTAACACATTCGGTAAGTGGGGGGCTAAGGCTGTTAAGGCATCGGCTCGGTATCTTTCATAGGAAATCTCTGTGGCGCAATCTAAGGCTTGGGGTAACAACACATCCGGTAAGTGGGGGGCTAAGGCTGTTAAGGCTAATGCTCGGAAGTATTCAGACTTAATCCCTCTGGCGCAATCTAAGGCTTGGGGTAACACATCGGGTAAGTGGGGGGCTAAGGCTGTTAAGGCATCGGCTCGGTATTTTTCATCGGAAATCTCTGTGGCGCAATCTAAGGCTTGGGCTAACAACACATCGGATAAGTAGGGGGCTAAGGCCACTAAGGCTCTGGCTCGGAAGTATTCAGACTTAATCCCTGTGGCGCAATCTAAGGCTTGGGGTAACAGTTCTGGTAAGTGGGGGGCTAAGGCCACTAAGGCTCTGGCTCGGTGGTATTCATCGGAAATCTCTGTGGCGCAATCTAAGGCTTGGGGTAACAACTCTTCCGGTAAATGGCGGGCTAAGTCAACTAAGGCATCGGCTCGGTATCTTTCATAGGAAATCTCTGTGGCGCAATCTAAGGCTTGGGGTAACAGTTCTGGTAAGTGGTGAGCTAAGGCCAGTAAGGCATCGGCTCGGTATCTTTCATCGGAAATCCCTCTGGCGCAATCTAAGGCTTGGGGTAATAACACTTCGCTTAAGTGGGGGGCTAAGGCCACTAAGGCATCGGCTCGGTGGTATTCATCGGAAATCCCTCTGGCGCAATCTAAGGCTTGGGGTAACACATCAGGTAAGTGGGGGGCTAAGGCTCCTAAGGCTCTGGCTCGGTATATTTCATTGGAAATCCCTGTGGCGCAATCTAAGGCTTTGGCTAACAACACATCGGATAAGTGGGGGGCTAAGGCTCCTAAGGCATTGGCTCGGTATATTTCATTGGAAATCCCTGTGGCGCAATCTAAGGCTTCTGGTAACACATTCGGTAAGTGGGGGGCTAAGGCTCCTAAGGCATCGGCTCGGGAGTATTCATCGGAAATCCCTCTGGCGCAATCTAAGGCTTCCGGTAACAGATTGGGTAAGTGGGGGGCTAAGGCCACTAAGGCTCTGGCTCGGTATCTTTTATGGGAAATCTCTCTGGCGCAATCTAAGGCTTCCGGTAATAAAGAAGCGGGAAGATACTCACTAATTGCCTCCAAACCCTGTACTTGACTGCTATATTCTTTATTCTGTCGGACATAAGCTAGTGCCTGGGCTGGCGTCCAAATTTTGTTCTTAAGTAATGCTGCCATTAACTCTGGAGGAATATTGCTAGCCAAGCTATTGAGGGATGTCGTAATCAGAGCATACCGACACTGTAAACTAATCGATTCTGTAGGATTTTCCTTAAACTTAGCTGCTGCTATTGCCCAAGCTCTGGATACATCCTTGATAAAATTAGCAGTGTTTCCCTGTCTCTCACACTTCCAATACCAACCGTTATCTCCTGCTGGAGTTTCTTCTTTCAGGAGTTGATGAATTTCATTAATTCTTTTGGCTTTCTCTAGGTGCCAGGTTAAGTGGCTATAGATATAACCATCATCGGGTAAGCTATGCCATAATCCCTTATCGGTCTTAGTTTGATAACGTTCTAATAATTGCTGATGAGCTTCTATAATGGATAATCCTAACTCTGGTTGCAGCAAATTACGGGCTAAATCATGTAACAAGTCATGGAGGCGATAGTTAGTGTCTTGGGTACTAGAGACCCCTGGTAATAATAACGCTTTTTTTCGTAAGACTCTTAAGGTCTTTTTGGCTTGAACTGAATTACAGTCCCATAACGTTTTCGCCATGGTTTCAGTAATAGTGACATCCTCCGGCAGTACCCCTAACCAAGCAAATTGTTTCAATCTCTCGGCAGATAATCGCTTTAAACTGAGATTAAAGGAAGCGACTAGACTGTAGTTTTTGCGCTTCGCGTCACTTGGTTCTTCCTCTGCTTCCAATCGATCCAAGGCTTCTAAATCAGCAATTTCAGCTTGTAATTCACTAAGTAACTCTTCCCAAGAGAATCCATCCCTAACTTGAGCAGCTGCTAATTCTAATCCTAGGGGTAAGTAGCCCACAGTTTTAGCTAAGGTTTTAGCATAGTCGAGTTCTTGATTAGTTAACTCATTGTTGAAACAAGCGGTTAATAACTCTAAGGATTGCTTTGGAGTCATCACATCTAAATCATAGCGAATCGCACCGTTAACTGGGGCTTCTCTTGTGGTCACTAAAACCCGACAGCCACCCCCTGCTACTCGAAAGGGTTCAACATGGTCAGGATGCCAAACATCATCCACGACTAGCAAGGCTTGTTTATCGGATAATAATGTTCTTAATTGTAACGAAGCGCTATCAATATTAATCGGTTTGAAGTCATAATCTCCTAATGCCTGTATCCACGTACTTAGAAAGGATAAGATATCAGGCTGCTGACCTAAGGTTGCCCAAAAAATCCCATCGGGAAAATGGGATTGAACATCTTTGTCATGGGCTAAGGCTGCAGCTAAGGTAGATTTACCAATTCCTCCTAAACCATAGATGGCACTAACCACTAAGGTGCCAGCTCTAGCGGTTTCTTCCGATAAAAGCTTTTGTTTTAGTTGTTCGCTTACTTCCGGGCGTTCGACATAATACGCAGGTAGTGGGGGTGCTTGATTTGTTCGAGTTTGGTTAACCTGCCTCCCAGGCGACTGTAGTCAATTATAATTATTAGTTATTTTGTCTCCACCAATACTATCTCCTCCAATATTATCTCGACCAATACTATCTCTTCCAATACTATCTCTTCCAATATTAGTATTACCTTGATTAATATCTCCTTTGGCAAAGTTCTCCACGTTTTCAATTATGTTCTCAATGTTGTAAGTCTCACTAGTAGCCTGGTGGGATTCCAAGGCTTTGGTAATCTTTTCAAGAATTTCCTCTAAGTTAGGCAAAGCTTCAGCATCAACCGTAGTCACCAAACCCTCGATACTTTGGGCAACTTTGGGATTTTGCTTCGCTGCTGCTTCTACCTCCAATACCATCTCAGCATAATCAAGAGGTTGCTCTGGAGCTTGCTCGATAGCCATTACTGTATCTGGAGACTGGTTTCTGAGGGATTCCACAAACTGGTTAGTCTGGTCCCATACAACTTGCCCGACATTTTCTCCAGTTTTTTCTAAGGCTTTAGTGGCGAGCACAGTAGAAATAGCGACAACGGCAGCAGCTAATGGTTCCATAGTTGAAGGAGATTACTCACAGTTTTAGTATATAACTTTAGCAAAGGGAGCAGGGAGTCGGGAATCGGGAATCGGGAATCGGGAATCGGGAGTCGGGAATCGGGGGATAGGGTTTGAGTTTTTTTAATAACTGAGTAATCTCCAATTTAAATTGGCAAAAGATTAGCTATTGATAAGATTTTGATACTCATCGTGTGTGCCAATCCAAATCCAGTAGTAATCGTTACCTTTCTTGATTGCTAAAGCCCGGTAGTTAAGAGTGATACGTACTGACCAAAGATTGTTACCCACTTTCTTGAAGTGCAATGATGGATGAAATTGATTTTGCTGCCAAATTCGGTAAGCTTTTCGCGCTTGCTCCTTAACTGAGGTCGGAAGTAAGGCGTAAGTTTTCCAAAAATCAGGTGTCGTAAAGGATTTCATTAAGCTCCTTAACTTGATTGGTAGCAATATCTGCTTCTGCTCGCTTCATCAGGCTATCTAGCTTTCCCGATTTTAGGTCAGATTCTAGCTGCTGGTCCCACCGATTGTCTAAATCATCTAAATAATGTTGTAAGCGGGCTGCCAGCTCTCGAATCTCGCTCTTCGGTAATTGTCGAATAGCCGTTTCGATTTCATCAAGGGTTAACATAACTAGTTTGTAAATGATGATTGATACTATCCTATAGCATTTTTAGTTTAAATGTAAACATAATATTGATGTAAAAAGGGAGCAGGGAATAGTCAACAAAAATTATTACAATTAACTTAGGATTAAAATAACCAAAATAAAGCCAAAACTTTACACATATTTTAGTCTATAAAATCCTAAATTACTATTTGTAAATAAATGTAAAACTTTTCAATTACTCCTTGCATTTTTCCCAGGAGTTATTTATACTATAGAAAGTTACGACCGATACTAATAACCGCGCTGGTAAGAGGCTTAATCAACATCAGCGCGGTTTTCCTCCCACCTAAATAGGAGTTACTTCTATCATGGCAAAAATATCACGATCATCAATCCTGGCTGGGTGCATCTTATTCAAGGGGTTTGACTTGTAAGCATTCAGCCGTCAGCCGAAGGCCTTTGGCCACGCTACGCGAACAGCCGTCAGCCTAAAGCTCACGCTGCTTGAGGTGCTTATTTTGTTCAAAAGCTGTTTGGTGTAGCGTGCGCTATGGGCATAAATTGTTTGCGTAGCGTCGCCACAGACCTTGGCCAAAGGCCACGCTACGGGAATGGCTGATAGCTGAAAGCTGATAGCTGATAGCTTACCTCCCTAAAACCTAAAACCTAAAACCTAAAACCTAAAACCTAAAATTAATAATCCCCCCCAGACCCATAGCGCCATGCTTCCAGCCAACGGTGGTAATAGTATCTTGGTTTGGGTGGCAAGGTATTCAACATGCCACTGAGTAATTTACCTGCTGGATACAAACTACTGTAAAGGGCTAAATTACTATAATGAACCATCCAATCCAATAGCATCGTTAATCCTACTTGAGGAATCACTGGCACCACTAATCCTGGTTTAGTTAATGATGTCACAAATAGGGTTTTAGATAATCCTGAAAACTTCACTACATCTTGGAGGAAGGGCTTAAGCACATCATCTCCTAGGTTTGCCATGGCTTGGAATACGCCAGTGAGTAATTGATTAATTTGATTTGCTGCTAATTGTTGCTTGATGCCAACACTCATTGTTCGTTGAAACATCCAGGTTACGCCAATATTCGGCTGATAGGGTTGTAGTTGGGCTAAGGCATTGCGGTCTAGCAAATCATAGTCCAAGGCTTCATGAATTCCGTTACTTAGACGCTTTAAATGTCTGACCATGGAACCAAATCCACCAAAACTAACTGGTGATTGGCCACCACTGCTATCCCCTATGGGTAAAATCCGATTCCAAGGCATTCTTAGGGGGCTTTTTTGATAGGAAGGAAAAAAGCCAAATAGTACTCGTTTAAAATCAAGTTGGGATAAGTCTACTCCCTGGTATTCTGGTAAGAGACGGAAGTATTCATCACATAAAAATTCTAAACTAGGACGTTCGGGATTAGCATCTAAGTAGGTAAATAAATAGGTTGTTCTACCATCCCGGGCTGGAAATGCTTCCCAGAAATATTGACATTGATTTTGGATAGGAGTGAAGGATACTATCAAATCCCCCATGTCATTTTTAGGATAGCCTTCAGCACAGCTACCAACTACTAAACAAACCCCTTCTGGTTTCTGACCTTGCCTGACTTGCTTAACAATTGGGGAAAAATGTCCCATGGCATCTATCAGTAAACGAGCTTTAACTTGGGTAACCTCCAACTGGTTTACTTTTAACCCGATTGAGACGCCATCGGGATGAATAGTTGCTTGTGTAAAGGATGTCTTTTCAAAGAGCTTACCGCCAGCAGCTAAAAATTTGGCTTTGAGGGTATCGAGCAGAAAGACTGGGTCAACACCAATGTTGAGTACATCGTTTACCAAGAAATCAGGACCCTGGAAAAAACTGATCCGAGCTGGGTTATACTCGGATGCGATCGCATTCTCTAATTCCGCCGTTGAGAGTAACTCAAGTTCCAGGAATACCTCCAGTTCTTGGCGAGAGATATTCCACTCTTGGTCTCTACCGCGCAAAACCCCCCGTTCAACTACCGCAACTCGCCAGCCTCGCTGTTGTAGAGCAGCACCAATCAGAATTCCTAAGGTACCGCCACAGATTACTACATCCAAGTCTAGGGTGCCTAATCCCTCTTCGGTTTCTGTAATCACTTCTGGAATCGGAGTTGTGCCATCTCGTAAGGCTTTCCAGACTTTGTCAGCACTGCGCAGGCGTCCGAGAACATCACCAGGTAACTGGGATAGGATTTGTTCGGTTTGACTCATGGATGTTGGTTGATACTTAGATGCTAAGACTTTCTTTGTTTTATTGTAAATTTCTCCATCACAAGGCTCAGAGGCTGATGGGATCAGCTATCAGCTATCAGCTTAAGCGCTACGCGCACGCGTGCGCGTTCAGCATTCAGTTATCAGCCATTGGCCAAGCTACCCCAACAGCTTTTGAATAAAATAAGCTGACCACTGACGGCTGACCACTGACCGGTGAATACTTGCACCTCAAGTGTGATTGACCTACGGTCAATCACACTTGCCTAAATTAGCCTACCTTTAATGCTATTTATTATTAATAAATTTTAGAGGTTATCACCTTCAAATTGGGCAAATATTATGACCCTATTAAGCCTTGATGATCAGGACTATTGCATAGGTATATCAATAATATTGATATTAAGGCTGCCTTATTGATTCTTTGGTTTCCCCTGAGTGGAGATTGCCCATCTTATTAATTGTTAATTATTGTTATAACTTTCACACCCTGGGGTTTGACCGAGTCACCCCTCTCAGCTTACGATAATATCTGGCTCAACGCCATATTGAGAGGAGAAACACTTTGAAAAAAATACTAATTGCGATTCTGCTAGTTTTCGCTTTAATAACTTTCAGCTTCCCTGATTCCGCTTTAGCTGCTGGTAATCCAGCTAAAGGGGCAGCGGTATTTAACGCTAACTGCAGTGCTTGTCATGCGGGTGGCAAAAATCTACTCAATCCCGCGAAAACGCTGAAGAAGGAGGCCCTGGAGAAATATCTGGAGGGCTATAAAGCGTCTCCTACTCAAGCTATCATCACACAAGTAACATACGGCAAAGGAATGATGTCTGCCTTTGGTAAAATTTTAAAACCCGATCAAATTGAAGATGTAGCTGCTTATGTTTTACAACAGGCTGATAAGTGGTAGGCTGAATTCAGTGACCAGTTTTTAATAAATGATCCCGTAGGGTGCATTAGGTGCGGCGTAATCAACTAGCAACAGTTTAGAGTTTACGCCAGGAGCGCCGTAACGCACCAGCCACTGCTGTTTCAAAATTAATTAAGGTAAGCAGTCAGCCGTAACTTTGGGATAGACAGAACGATAATGATTTCAGCCCTAACCTTGATCGTGCCAAGGCATCGCCACTAAACGAAAACCCACATGATTGGTTCCTGTATCAGGAGCTTGGGACTCTCGTGCTTCAGGACGATAACGACTGCAATAATTTCGGGCGCAGAGGAAAGATCCGCCTTTAATCACATGGAGTGCCCCTTGATCAGGCTTTTGCGGATCGAAACTACTCCCTTGATCCGGTCCCGATGGATTGAGGCTGCGATCTTTCCCCCTATGACCCACACGATACCAATCTGCGGTTAATTCCCAAAGGTTGCCCAGCATATCGTACAGACCGTAACCATTGGCAGAGAAGGATTCGACCGGCGCAGGACCGAGATAGCCATCGGCTTTGGTGTTGAAGAAGGGGAAGAAGCCTTGCCAGGTGTTGGCTTTGTGAGGGGCATATTGTTCACCAGGGATCGAGGTGTCAGTGTCAAGACCACCCCGTGCTGCATATTCCCATTGGGCTTCGGTGGGGAGGGTTTTACCGATCCAATTGGCATAGGCAACCGCATCTTCATAGGCTATGTGAACAACAGGGTAGTTGTCAAAACCTTTAATGGTGCTGTCGGGTCCGTAGGGATGTTGCCAATTAGCACCAACAACCCAATCCCACCAGCTTAAAGAAGCTACTTGTTGGATACCCGGTCCAGGGGGCTGAAACACCAGGGAACCGGGCTGTCGTTGCGCTTCGGTTAAGCCAGGGAATTGGTCTTTGGCCAGGGGACGTTCGGCAACGGTGAGGTAGCCTGTAGCTTGGACAAATGCTTGATATTCGGCGTTGGTAACTTCGTGGCGATCGATGCAAAAACTATCCACGGTCACATCAACAGCAGAACGCTCTGAAGCATAGTAGGTGTCGGAGCCGATCGTAAAGGTTCCCCCAGGGATCGACACCATACCTTCAGGACAGGGAGAATCGGCAAAAGCCAAAGGTGACGAAGTTAAAACGGTTGGGAAGAGGAAGAAGAGGGAGACTGCCAGCAAAATCCCAACAAGATGACGAGTTAAATTCTTCTGAAGCAAGGAGAAAAACATGGATATTCAAGAACAGTAATCTCAGAGGGGGTCGGGGCGATCGCAGAGCGGTTGAACCGTTTCGTTTTAGTTCGGGCGATGAGATGAATAAGGGTGGGCATTGCCCACCCTACTAACAGTTTGGTACTGCTTAATTCGGGTTCTAGTCGAAATAATTTCGGACCATTTTTCTCGACTTTCCTGGCTGTTCGTCTGACTCAATATGAACAGTTACCTTTTCAATGGAGTCATTAAAGGTAAAGGTTGGCTTGTAAGCTTCTGAGACAGGAGATTGAGTATCTTGACCGATATCAAAAAACTCAAGACCAAAGGAAGCGGGAACAGTATGAATTTCTACTTCATCGCTAATAGGTTCATCATTAAGGAACAGTTGTCCATTCCCGATATAATATTTTCGGTTTGGATCGATGCCAGTTTGAGTAAACTTGTAGGTTACTTTGGATTTTCCGGTAGGAACCAAAAGATCGGGGTTAATCTTGAATCGTTCAAAACCTAAGTAGTTGTACTCATACGCCAACTTATTATTTTCATTGATGTATAGAGTGTAGCCTCCTCCGGAGCCTCCGTGAGCAACCAGTACCCCCTCAGAATCAGGATGCTCCCGATCTAGATAAACATCAATGGTATAGGAACTACCAAAAGTATTCGGGGCAAGGGCTTGATGGAGAGGTGACATCCCCTGATAGAAAGTAAAGTCAGTTTTTTCTCCACCTAATTCCTTATTCTGAAGATCAATAAGTTCGGCGGTTTCCCGATCGTCTAAGGGATAAACGTTGTATTTTTTGGCTTGTTTCACAAATAGAGCTTTCATCTGTTGCAACTTCTTGGGGTTTTTGGTTGCCAAATCATGGGATTCTGAGAAGTCTTCTGCCAAGTTATAAAGCTCCCAAGTATCTTTGCCAAACTTCCCTTTATGTCCATCAGGTACACTGCCAAGTAGGGTAGTATGTGCAGTTACAGCTTTCCAACCATCTTGATAAACTGCTCGGTTTGCTTTGTTTTCCCAATACTGAACCGTATGGGTACTATCGGCATCAGCATTTTCGAAAGAGTCATAAAAACTTTCCCCAGCCAAAGGTTGCTGTACATATTCATTAACAGTTTTAGGCAACTCAATACCTAGAATCTCTAAGAGTGTTGGTACAATATCGGTAACGTATTGCCATTGGGAACGAATCGCACCTGGATCGAGAATCTCAGCAGGCCAATGTACAATAAAGGGAACCCGAATACCGCCTTCATGGGGAAAGCGTTTTGCCCACTGGAAAGGTGTATTGTAAGCTAAGGACCAACCCCAAGGAACGTGAGGTTCACTACGGACGGTGCCAATGTCATCTTGATGTTCTATATTGTAATCAACGTCGGTGGGAACTCCATTGAAATAAGTCATTTCGTTGAGAGTACCATATTCACTTCCTTCTGAACTGGCACCGTTGTCGGAAAGAACCATAATTAATGTGTTATCAAGTTGATCGATAGAGTCAAGATAGTCAACTAAACGACCTATTTGAGCATCAACATGGGTCATAAAACCCGCATAGTTTTCCATGAAAGTGGTAAACAACTGCTTTTCATCGTCATCCAAGGAAAGCCACCTTGGATTTTCTGGATGTCTTTTTGTGAGTTGAGTATCTTCTGGAACAATGCCCAATTCTTTCTGTTTTTTGAGAATTTTACGCCGTTCTACATCGTACCCTTCATCGAAGTGATACTTATACATATCCCGATAAAATTCAGGAGTATGATGGGGAGAATGCACTGCACCAAAGGCAAGATACATGAAATAGGGGCGTTCTGGATCGCTGGACTCTAGGTCTTTGATATAACCAATCGCGTTATCTACTAAATCTTCACTCAGGTGATAGCCTTCTTCGGGAGACTTAGGTGCTTGTACGCGAGTGGTGTCTCGATAAAGTTCCGGGTAATACTGATTGGTTTCACCACCAAGAAAGCCGTAGAAATGGTCAAATCCTTTACCTGTAGGCCATTGGTCAAAGTGTCCCGTCGCCGGATTCACCGCCCAAGTTGGGGTCAAATGCCATTTACCGAGGGCAAATGTGGTATATCCTTGGGGTTTCAACAATGCTGGTAGCATGGCTGCACTCGAAGGAATGGAACCACTCTTATTCGGATAGCCATTGGAAATTTCTGGAATCCCTGCCATACCTACTGTATGAGGATTACGTCCTGTCAATAAAGCCGCACGAGTGGGGGAACATACTGGAGTGACATGAAAGTTGTTATAGCGCAAACCATTATTGGCAAGATGATCTAAGTGAGGGGTTTGAATACGACCCCCATAGGAACTTAATCCAGCAAAACCCGCATCATCAATAACAATAGTCAAGATATTGGGGGCTCCAGCAAGAGGTTCTGGGGCTTCAAAATAGTCTGGGGTAGAATTTTCTGCTTTGTAGCGAATTTCTCCGTCCCAGGGTTGATCGGTGTACTGAATTTCTGCATCGGTGCAAATTTCCTCAGCTAGTGCTAAGGATGGCATTGAGAGAAACAAACAAACCATCGTTAGGGCGATAATTGCCTGCTGTCTTTTTGTTGACAGTAAACGCGATAGTTTGCTGAAGAAGAGGGAAGTAGCGATCGCCAAAATCACTCCTCTTTTTATCCGGTGCAAAAGACCGTTGAAAAACATAGATAAAACCTCATAAAAGGGGTTAACACAATAGACCTCTTGCATAAATGCAAAAATGGATCCAAAAATGGAACCGAAATTATTGGTCTTACGTAGCCAAAATCGACTTTTGCAAGAGGTCTATTTTTTTGCTATTCGGAAATTGACTTTGCCGACATTCTCTAGCTTAGGGGTAAGCTATCTCTGTGGATAATCAAAAATTCCAACTTTCTCAGCTATAAAATATAATTAAATAATTTTCCACCAGCTATAACTAAAACTTATAGTTGGTGGCAGGGTAAGGGCAAGAATCAATAAGCTGTGGCTTACCCTCGAAAAAAGCTAGGTCATTCTCAACAAATTAACTCTATTGCGAGTACAGTTCTAGGAGATTATAGGGGTTTCAAACCACGATCAAGCGATATCTAACCAATGCACATTATGAGCCATTTTTTCTTGCGCTTACCCTGCTGGTGTAAATCCCTTTCCACAAAAGCATTCCCACTACCCACACTTAAAATCGGTTTACTGTAGTCATAGTCAACCAAAGATTTAATTCTGCTGGTAATAAACTTGCGGTATTGGGGAATTTAGATACTAGGAGTGATCGAATCCTGGTAAGCTTTTCCTTCTTCCCAAAGATCATAAATATTCTGACCCTCTTCTCTCGGTTTGGAGTAGTAATTTTCTGTATATACCAAAGTTTCCGGATTCATGGCATTTAATAATTTTGTAGCTGAACTGTAGGTGAATGGAATAAGCTTAGACGCACACACATTGCACTTTTTTGTTCTTGACAGCCTTATAGGTAAAGAAATCAGCAGCAAACATGAATGCGTCTAAGCTTACAATGCAATTAGCCACTTCAACGGAGAGTTAGTGGTTAATGTGGGCATTGCCATGGTCAAGTAGATTCTTCCGGAGGAGGTTCAATGTCTATTGTCACCTTCTTAATTGTGCCTTTGAACTTAAAAGGTGACTTATAGTTATGAGTTACTGGTGTGAGTAAATCCATCCCTACATCTTGAGTTTCCAGAGAGAATCGTGCAGGTACAGTATGTTCGATGTTTTCAGTGAAATTAGTAACTTGATTACCGTCGATGAAGAGGTTAACTGTAGCTGGACTACCCGCACCATCTCCATAATCTCCTAAGTATTCAAACACGAATCCTAGCTCAACATCACCACTGGGAACATCTGCCTCAGAAACAACATCATAGGGGGTGCCAAAGTAGTTGTAGGTATAGTGGAGTTTTTTCTTCTTAATGTAGAAGCTATAGCCCCCCGTCTCTCCACCGAGCGCCAAGATTACACCTTTAGCGCGTCTCTCAGGAATCGTTACCTGAGCCGTCACTTTATGATCTTTGCTTTTCACATCGGGTGCTGTCCCTTCTGGCAGTCGAACGGCACCTTCATAGAAGTCGAAATGATAGCGTCCTGCAGTAAAACTGGGACGTAAACTAACATCACCTCGTTCAACAAAGCGATCGTCCAGAGGAAAAACATTATACTTACCTCCCTCAACTAGGAATAAGTCTTTGAGTTCCTCTAATTTCTTAGGAAGATAGGGTGATGCAGATAAGTCACTGATTTTAGATAAGTCGTTGCCTTGGGAGAAATCAGTCTTTAAATCGTACAGTTCCCACTCATCTTCATCGAAAGGTTTAAGAGGTTCATCGCCAACTGGTTTAGAATGCACAGTTGATGCCATCCATTCGTGTTCTCCTTCATCCTTGTAGATGCCTCGATTCCCAAACATCTCAAAATACTGAGTTTTATGAGTACCTTCAGCACCTTCTCCATTACGAAGTTTCTTATCAAAACCAAAGGTATAGGCTAAACTCACCCCTTCTATCGGCTGCTGCTGGATGCTGTTAACGATCTCTGGTTCCTGAATCCCAGTTACTTCCAGAATTGTCGGTGCGATATCAATAACATGGTGAAACTGGTCTCGGATCTCCCTTTTGTCTGGAGTAAGCGGAATCTCCTTAGGCCATTTAATAATCATGGGATTGCGAGTACCGCCAAAATGGGAAGCTATCTCCTTTGTCCATTGGAAAGGCGCATCCGTAGCCCAAGCCCAGGCAACGGAGTATCCTGGCGAGGTTCCGGTGTCACGCGCACCCCAATCCTCTGCACACTCCTTGATTTCTTCTATGTTATAGCCCAGTCCGTTAAGATTTTTCATGGTGTTGCAAGTTCCATTCACACCACCGCCTGCTGAGCCACCGTTGTCACCCACGATATAGACTATCATGGTGTTTTCTACTTCCTTTTCAGGAATAGCATCAAGGACACGACCGACCTCTACATCAGTGTAATCTAGAAAAGCCGCATAGATTTCCATCTCCTTGGCTAATGCCTCACGAGCGCTTTCGTCGAAGTCATCCCAAGCAGGTATTCCTTCTGGGCGAGGGGTAAGTACAGTATCAGCAGGAATTATATCGGGAGTTTTCGCAGTTTCACCGTTAATGCCCATCTGACGATTGTAAATTTTCACACGCTCTTCGTCCCAACCGTCATCAAACACACCTTTGTATTTATCGCGATAGGAATCTGGTGGTTGGTGAGGTGAGTGGGTAGCACCGGGAGCAAAGTAAAGGAAGAAAGGACGATCTGGTGCAATTGAATGCTGATTGTTCATCCAACCAATTGCTTTATCCGCAAGGTCATGGGTTAGGTTGTAGTCTTCTCCATCACTGGTTTTGGCTGGTGCATTGATTGGGTTCTGATTTTCATACAGTGCTGGATACCACTGGTCTGTTTCTCCACCAATAAATCCGTAGAAGTAGTCAAATCCCAAACCATTAGGCCAGCGGTCAAAGGGACCAACCATACTGGTTTGGTTATCAGGAACATTGTGATTTTTGCCGAACCAAGCTGTGCTGTAGCCATTTTCGTGCAGAACTTCGGCAATTGTAGCTGTGCTTTTGGGAATCAAGCCTTTATAACCAGGATAACCTGTTGCCAGTTCCTGAACCACTCCACTGCCTACTGAGTGGTGATTGCGTCCTGTTAGTAGAGCCGCACGAGTTGGCGAGCAGAGGGCAGTTGTGTGGAATCGATTATACGTTATCCCTTCGTCTGCTAGCCTCTCCAAAGTTGGTGTTTCAATCGAGCCACCAAAGGTTTCTGAGGAACTAAATCCCACATCATCCAAGAGGACAAGGATAATGTTAGGGGCATCATCTGGGGCTTCAGGGGATTCCATAATTGACTTATCTGGCTCCCCGGAAGTTTCGTAAGTGACACCAATGTCACCTTTAAATTCTGGGTCAGGTTGGGGCAGAATTGCCTGAGCCAAGGCTGGTGGTACCAATACTCCTAGGCAAAAAATTGCCACAATTAGGAGATTGAGTAATCTTTTAAGTTTTAGTACAGTTTTCTTCATACAGTTAGTGCTGTTAACACTTGAGTTTTTCATTGATTAACTCTTTGTTGACATCCTCTTGCGCCTGTTCCCGCAGCGTTGCCGCAGGCTAGGCGCGGAGGTTTCTACTGAGCCGTAACTCTTCAGAGTGGGGTGCTGACCAAGGTCGAGAACTATTCCACACCAGGAAAAAGCATTCATCCAAAGCCCTAATCGATGCAGGGTGGGTCATGCCCACTCTGTTGTGCTATGGGGTAAGTCAAAGACCTCACGGTGCCCTTGAGCCGTAATTAAATTCGTCACGGGTCTTACCCCAAGTCAACTTTAGTAGTAAACTATCTCTGTGAATAATCAAAAATTCCAACTTTCTAAGCTATAAGTTTTAAATAACTAATTTTTTAAATATATTAGTTTTGCTTATAGTTGGTTGGATTATTTTTTTGTTCGAGTGGTGCTCAAATGAGTTTGTTAATTGATGCCAACAAAAGTAAAACTACCCAAGCTGAGGATGATCGTGGGACAGGCAATCAGAATATTTTCTCCAAATCCTTTACAGATGTGGATACTTTCAAAGAGTTTTTTGAGTATCAAAATAAGGAAATAATACAACTCAGTCCCGGTCCTCTTCAAGCTGAGTTTTTGTCGATTCAGGTTGGTAACTTATTTTTTGTATATAATCAGGCGAACCAAGGGATTAAATTTTCGGGTGATGGTACAAAGGAATACATATCTTTTGCGATACTTTGGTCTGACAATGAAAAGGAATATTACTCCTTCCGTCACCCTGTGGAGCCTCAAAGGACTATTTTTGGTTTCAATAACAGGGAAGCAGACGACATATTTCCTCAAGGTGCAAGGTTGACACACATTATAATCCCTGTTAAAACCTTTGATGCTTATGCAGACCAACTACAACGCCACGATCTAGACGATAATTTCCGGAGTAAAAATCATGTGAATTTGCTACCAACGGGGATGAACGAAATTAAAGATTACCTGAAACAACTTGTTTGGTTAGCATTACACAAACCCAATTGGTTACAAAACCCTCATATTGAGCAACTCGTTGCTGATGATTTCCTTCCTTTGTTGATTAGTAATATTCCGACTAAGTTAAATTCCAATTGTTTGATCAAACCTTCCCGAAGAGCAAAGTTGATTGCCCAAGCTGAAAAAGAAATGTTAGCACACTTGGAAAAACCTCTGACCTTAAAACAGCTAGCTCAAAATTTAGGGTCTAGCAGTTCTGCCTTATCTTATGGTTTTCAGGACTTATTTGGCTTGAGTCCCATGCGCTATCTCAAGGTACGACGACTTAATGCAGTGCGAGAACGCTTGAAGGCAAGCGAACCAGAACGTTGTACCATAGCCATCCTTGCTAGTCAATTTGGGTTCTACAGTCCTTGTCATTTTACTCAAGATTACAAAGCTATGTTTGGGGAGTTACCTTCAGAAACATTGCGAAACACTGCAAACTAAGCCTTGAGTATCGAGGGATAAATATAGCAATTATCATAGCTATGAGGTCTACAATTTCGGGATTTTAGGGAACAGGGAGCAGGGAGCAGGGAGCAGGNTGCATACCGATTTTAAAAGACTATGGAATGCGATCGCACCCTGGTGCGCTCAACTCAAACTCCTAGCCATTAGCTGCCCAGATGGTAAAGATTTGATTGACTACCTAAAAGAAATCTACCAACTCATCCAGCCTTTACCCTGTCGTCTAATCTGGCAAACTGATGGACGTCCTATGAGTGGGGATATAGGCATGGGTACAACTCATGCTGCTGTCAAACTCGCTCAAAAAGTCATCGCTGCTGGATTACCAGGATACGTACAGTTAGCTGGTGGGACCAATAACCACACCGTCAGCAAACTAAGAGCAGCTAGCCTTTTTAAGCTAGCCCAAGTTGATAGGTTGCCGGTTGAACGTTCTTACAACAACCATTGCCAAAAGGTCACCCTAGGGGAACAACCAAATAACCTACCCTACGTTGCCGGTGTGGCTTACGGTAGCTACGCCCGAGTTCTACTCTCACCGATTCTAGAAAAGTTAGAACAAGACTATGACAAAGACGTTGATCACCACCAGGGATTCGTTGCTAATCCCTCTTATAGAAACCTTGAAGATTTACCAGATCTGCTCTGGCAGGCTGTGGCAACTGCCCATGCCCTGGTGGCTCAACTCAAATCAGTCAAAAAAATTCCCGAGAGTATTTAATGTTCTTGACTTTAATCGATGAATACTGTTGGATTAAATTGGGATCAAAACCTTAAATTATTAGGGAGGAAAATTAGACATGACCTAAATCCAAAACCTGACTAACAACCGAAAGTTAAACAGGGCAAAAGTTAACAGCAGAAATCGCTTTATTTGGTCAAAACAAATGGTGAATTTTCCACTAAACAAGCTTTCAGAGCAACAACTGTCATTCAATCAAGAATCACCAGTGGTTTATGAAAATAACTTGGTTGAGGCGATGACCGTTAGTGGTCCATCCTCAGAGGTAAGTGACAATCTTCAACTAGATTTTGCAACTATACCTCCCAAGGAACACCAAGAAACAGTGGACAAAACTCAGGGGATTTCAAACTGTGAAAAAATTACAGATGACCTACCAAAATTACTAGACATATTGCCCGCCGAAATTCGCTCATCATTGGAGAAACATCCTGAAAAGGACAGTTTGATCGAAGTGATTATGGATCTCGGTCGCTTTCCAGAAGTGCGTTTTCGTGACCGGGCAGAATACCTTTCTGATACACCAGTTACTATCGAACAAATCAATCACTGTGTTGAGCGAGTAGGATCCTTTAGCGGTGATAACCGAGCAGGAATTGAGGGCACCTTGCACCGCATTAGTGCGATTCGGAACCGTCCAGGAGAAATTATTGGCTTAACCTGTCGTGTTGGTCGAGCGGTTTTTGGTACCATCGGCATGATTCGTGACTTGGTGGAAACGGGTTCGTCAATTTTGATGCTGGGGCGTCCTGGTGTAGGCAAAACCACTGCTTTACGGGAAATTGCCCGAGTTCTGGCAGACGAATTAGACAAACGGGTAGTGATTATCGACACCTCTAATGAAATTGCTGGAGATGGGGATATTCCCCACCCAGCTATTGGTCGAGCCCGACGGATGCAGGTGGCTAGCCCAGAACATCAGCATCAGGTGATGATTGAGGCGGTGGAAAACCATATGCCAGAGGTGATCGTTATCGATGAAATTGGTACAGAACTAGAAGCTCAGGCCGCTCGTACCATTGCGGAACGGGGGGTGATGCTGGTGGGGACTGCTCACGGCAATCGGATTGAAAACTTAATTAAAAATCCCACTCTTTCGGATTTAGTAGGCGGTATCCAGGCTGTCACCCTAGGCGATGACGAAGCCAGACGGCGAGGCTCTCAGAAAACCGTTTTGGAGCGCAAAGCCCCCCCAACCTTTGAAATCGCTGTAGAAATGCTAGAGCGTAAGCGTTGGGTAGTACACGAAAGTGTTGCGGACACGGTTGATAATTTGCTCAGGGGACGTCAACCAAATCCTCCAGTCAGGACAGAAGATGAAAATGGTAAGGTCACCATTACCAGAGAATTACCTAGCGCTCCAGTTGCAATTCCGCCAAATGGTCGGACCAAGGGTCACCTTACCCTAACGACTCCTAGCCAACCAAAAGGTTGGCGTTCATCTGGACAGATGAAGCCCCTATCCCTTCAAGAACCAGAGCCAGTTCGAGAAAATAGCATGTTTGAACAGCTGCTGGCTGAATCTTGGTCACAGCAAGACCGCTTGGGTAAAGGGATGGAGATGTTAGGACCCAATGGTGAGGATTTGCCACTACAGGTCTATCCTTACGGCATTAGTCGTCATCAAATCGAGCAAGTGATCCAAATCCTAAATTTGCCTGTGGTCTTGACAAAAAACATGGATACTGCTGATGTGGTTTTAGGATTGCGATCGCATGTCAAAAGCCACTCCAAGCTCAAGTCCATTGCTAAATCTCGTCAGATCCCGATTCACGCCATCAAAGCTAGCTCCATCCCCCAGATTACTCGGGCATTAAGGCGTCTGTTGCACATGGATGACCCCACAATTCCCGATGCTGCTGATTTGGAGTTATTTGCCCAAAGCGTTAGCGAAGATGAAATCGAGGCTCTAGAAGAAGCCCGTTTAGCAGTTGAGCAAATTGTGATTCCCAAAGGCCAACCCGTAGAATTGTTGCCCAGATCGCCTAAAGTGCGGAAGATGCAACACGAGTTAGTTGAACACTATCGCCTCAAGTCTTCTAGCTTTGGCGATGAACCCAACCGACGTTTACGGATTTATCCGGCCTGAATCTAGGTTGCAGAGGAAGAGAGGGGATAAAAACATGCGGAGGTCAAACAATCAAGGTCTCTTTCTCTTCCGATACTTTTTAGCTACCAGAATCTACCAAAGGTAAACTCTAGCTCGCCAATGCAAGCTGATTTCTCAGCCAGGGGGTATCTCCCAAAGCCCTCAGGAATATCCCGCGAGCGCCATTGATGTCTCTGTCCATCGACTGGCCATCAATTTTTGATCTGATAGTCTTACTGCCACCAATCTTGACTAGTTCCCCAGTCCAGCTAACAGTTTTGCTGGTATAAGCTTCACAAACATCAACCACTACCTTGCCTGTCTCTTGTGCCTTATGCTTTAGGAACTGCTTGAATCGATAGTGAGCAAAAGAAAGTAAATTCCGAACTGTTTTAGATCTGATTTTCCTACTCCCTCTTTTGGTCATTTCCTTTGTCTCAAAACTAGGGAGTAGGATCACGTCAAAATTATCAACTAGAAATCTGGCAGCTTTGTGATGTAACTCGTTGATCAAATTCTGGATTTTGATGATTATTCGTCTCGCAGCTTTTCTCATTCGACGTTTTTGCTTCCCTCTTGCCTTGCTTATTTTTGACAAGAGGTTGTCGAGATGAGAACAAATTCGCTGAATCCTAGAAAAATCTCCATTTGCGATCTTACCAACAGAGTCTTGACTAAAAAATGTCAAAAATGTTCTAACGCCAGGATCTAAGGCCACTACCCTGCCTTGGTTTTCGGTTTTTGTCTGAGTGGTCTTGTGGGGGACTGTCAAATAATAGTCCCCGTTGGTGCTTGTCAGTCTACAATCCCCAATATTGTCCGGGAGCGTCTCGGCAAAAGTAAGCTCTCCTAAATTTTTGTGATAAACTCCTTTAGTTGAAACAGCGGATTTAGGAATATAGCAAGACTGAACAGGATTTTTACGAGATCTAAAACGGACTCGATTTATAATTCCTGTCAAATTGTACTTCTTTTTAGCCTCCCTGACAGCGGTGCAGGCATCCTTTATCGCTATAGATTTGATTTGATAAGGTACTGCTTTACACCACTCGGGAAGGTCATTCAATATGCTAGTCTTAATGGAAAACCAGTTAGCCTTTACTTCGCCATTTTCAAGAATTTTGACGGTTTTGTTGAAAACGTAACGGGACACTCCAAACCATTTGCGTACAATCCCACGTTGCTCAGCGTTGAGGAATATCCGGATCTTTTTTGATTTTTGAACCGTACTTTCTGAGTCCGTGGACACGAGAGGAGAAGACGTGAATGATCGAGAGAAGATCTGCGGTAAGTTCTGCTTCTGGAGAACTTTCAGGTTGATCGAGAACCAAGATTTTTCCACCGTTGATACTGACCAAGTACTCAAAGAGTTCAAACCCAAATCGGGTAAGTCTGTCTCTACAGGCAACAACAATTGTGAGCTGATCTCCGCACATAAGTCGTTCCAGTATGGCTTTAAGACCTTTTCTGTTGTAGTTGAGTCCTGATCCGATGTCTTTGATGATTTCCGCCTCCGGGAAGAGGGAGTGCATGTATGCGACTTGCTTAGAGAGGTCGTCAAATTGTTTACTACTACTGACTCGGCAGTAACAGATGGTAGCTGGATCACTGTGTTGTCTTCTTCCGAGACTGAGCAAGCTTTCGGTGTCAAAGAATCTTGTTCCTCCTGGGGTTTTTTCGCATTTAATGGTGCCATTGTCTGCATACTTCCTCAGAGTGGTTTTGGAGAGTCCCGTAAGTTCGACCGCCTTACGGAGTGGAACGAGTACCATGGTTTTAATCTAACATATATTACAATATTATGATAGATTTTTGGAGATTTTAGTTAACTGTAGCCAACCTTCCGGTGACCATCAACCCATCACCCCCAATCCCCCTTTCACCCAAACACAGAAAAAATAATCCAAAAAAATACTTGACATATTCCCACTCAGATCTGTTATCATCGTAGGAGTGGAATCAATGGGGTGTAGCCAAGCGGTAAGGCAGCGGGTTTTGGTCCCGCCATTCCTAGGTTCGAATCCTAGCACCCCAGTTATAGTAGTCAGGTTATCCTAGTCAATCACAAACTAACCTGATAGTTCAGCAAAATAAGAAGCTTCTAAAGACTTTAGAAGCTTCTTAATGTATTTTAAGGATATTTTAAGGGGCCTTAAAACTAGCGGCGGCGTCTGAAGGAACGACTACCACCACGACTACTGCCAAAGCCAGAACGTGATCGATTCGTGCTGCCAAAACCACTGCTTCTTGGTTTGGCTTTCTGAGCACTAGATGGACTAGAGGTGCGTAACTGACTTGAACCAAAACCACTTCCTGTGGAGCGATTAGTGTTGGGTGAGGCTTTACGAGTAGTGGCTTGATTAGCTGTAGGAGATTTTCTTAAGCTACCAGTAGTGCGGAAAGAGCGAGTATTTTTAACCACGGGTGGCGGTGATTGGTACCGTGTTTCATATCGCTTCACTGCTTGACTATAGCTGTTACCATACCCACCATAACCAGTTAAAACTCCTCCTGGTTGATAAACCGGTGGAACATAGTATTGAGGTCGAAATAGTAGGCTACCTATAGCTTGACCAGCCAACGCACCAGCAAACGGAGCCCAGAAACTGGATTGCTGACGCACGATTACTGTTTCTTGTTGACCAGTTTGAGGATTAGGTCTATTCTCAGTAACATTGTGAACATATTCAATCCGGAAGTCTTCGGTAAGGTACATCACCGGCTGATTGTCATCAATACTCAGATAAGTATTTTCCCCAGCAGCGACCTGCTCATCAGTCAGACGTGCCATCTGCAAATCCTGGCTGCGAAAAACTGGCGGACTACCCGCAGGAGTATTGAGTACCATTAGGGTATATACCCCATTGACATCATCGTAGGTAGCCTGTTGTACGGGATATTTTCCATCACTCAACCGAGTCGGAGTAAAGGATGTATTCCCACCCCGATTCAGGGAAACTTGGCTTGAGTTAGGAGAACCACACCCTACTGTAGTCCAACATAGGGTTAGAGATAGAACAAAAATCGCAATTGTACGTAACATATACTTAAAAAAGTTTTCTTAAATCACTATTGTTCTCTTAAATCATTATTGTCCAATCGCGCTGATCTAATCGCGCTTTGCGTGAGGGCTAGTTAATTTTTAATAAGACAATTTGGGGAAGATTTTCCGTTCGTCTTGCCCATCACCCCATCACCCCATCACCCCATCACCTGATAGTGAAAACTATAACACTATATTTAGTTAACCTATTTTATGCTGATTACAGGGGAATCAGTTCCGGGAAATTAAGTAAAATTTGCTCATCAGTCAGTTCGTCACCCAACTGTGCTGGAGAGAAGTGAACCTGGATAGCTTGCAAACTTTCCTGATAGTGGAGATTAATCAAAGCCTTTAGACCTGCTTCGAGGTACTCAACACTAGCTAGGTTAGTTTCTAGTTCAGGAACTTCCCCTTCGTAGGCTACTGTGATCATAACAATTACGTTTTGGGTCACAGGTATGGATAAAGGTTCGTTGTCAGCTAAGGGTGTAGTGAAATCTGGTTCAGACAGATAGCGCCCAGCTGAGTCAGTAAACAGTTCATTAACGTAGTCCCCAGCTTCTCCTTCCTTCCAGAAGACATCCCCTTCATTCCCTGCGGATTGCCAGTAGATCTGCAGCTGTAGCAGGTTTTGACAAATTGCTACCAGTTCTTCCCCTAATACGTTCAAATCCCCATCTGATTCAACGGCTTCCCGTGCCGCACGATTGAGTACCCCCAACAAGGGTGTTACTTCTGAACCAGCTAAGTGTACAAACAAACGAAAAACTACAAATCTAGTTTTGCCACCAAATTTATTTAAGCGATCGCGCCAAGAGCTCATCCTTTTGTCGGCGTTCCTTACGCCGTTAATTAATCTCAATTACCCTATCTATCCTACTCTAGCGCATGGCTCACTACCCATACTGGATCACCGAACACCCACATTGGTCAGACATAGCAAGGGGGGTTAGAGGGGCAAAACCAACTAAACTTCGTAAGTTCTATCAGAAAAAAAAAACAGGAGCGATTGCTTCTGCACCAGTCAACCGCAGCTGACTGAGCAATCACTCCTGAACACACCCCGTTTTTGAAATCTGTAGCATTTTATACCATGTAGCCAAGACAACTACAAGAGCTTTGAGCCATCTGTATCGAACTGGCTTGACTTGAAAGGGATCTCACCATCTTTCTCGCTGTTGAGGGTTAAGTGTCAACCCTCAACCCTCAACCGTTAAGCGTCAGTAATAAATCAGTTCCTGAGTGCTGTACCAGTTAACTAGGTTAACCTAGTTAACTGGTACAGCTCATCCAACTTTTCTTCTGAACTCTATTAAGTTTGACCTGTGTTTTGTTCCTGACACTGGTTTTGTTTCTGACAGTGGTGTAAGATTAACATCGTGATCTTTGGTAAAATCTGCTTTACACAAAGTCATAATACGCTGTTGCCACCATCGCTTTTCTGTAATCTGTTGCTCAAAAAAGTCGGGCATAAACTCATAGGAACTAATCAGGCGACGACCGAGGTATAACACTAGTTGCTCTGCCTTATAATCTTCTGCGTGATAAGTTGACCAATCGTCGATTAGGTTTAAATCCCATACCCCAATCCACTCTTGGTTTTTGAAGGGGTCAATTAGGCTAATACCGATGCGATGAGAGACGTTACTAATCGGTAAATTAACAATTTCTCTTTTGGTGTTACCTGGTTTTCTTTGGCGATTGCTTCTCTGAAAATATCTATCTAAATCTGCTAGGTTATCTAGAGTAATTAGCATGTATTGTCTTTGCAGCAGCTCACAGTTAAATCGCCATGTGCTGACAGCTCCCGGTGTGTTTCTTTCCAGAAGCAACAACTTACAGCCTTTTCCTGGCAGCTGTCGCATCACTAGAGGCGTATAGTACTGTTCTATTTTTCTTCCTATAACCCCTTGTATCCATTGTTTAGTTATGTGTAGCCATTGCTTTCTAGAGTCAAGTTTACTATAATAATCTAGGACAGTCATACAATTAATTTTAGAAGTAGTAGTAGATTTAACACCCTTTGTAAAGGTGTTGGCAACCCTGAATAAATGCTATTGACTAATTGCAAACTAGTCAGCAGCGTCTTCTAGTTGAGATAGATAGCTGAGATAGATAATAGATAGCTGAGATATACAGCTGAGATAGATAATAGATAACTGAGATAGATAGCTGATATAGATAGCTGAGATATACAGCTGAGATAGATAATAGATAGCTGAGATAGATAGCTGATATAGTCTTCAGACATGAAATTAGAACTCAACCGGTGACTAACTAAACAACTAACTAAACCATAAGTCTTGACTAATCAGTACGTTAATTGATGGTACTATAGATGATATTAATCCTCTTCATCCATATAGTAACTTACTAGCAGTTCAATTATTCCTTTGCTTTTGGAAGAGATTGTAGATTTATCAATTTCAATACCTAGCCCCAAGCCAATCAAGGTTAACCCACCCATTACGAGACTAGAAGGAGCCGACTTGGTAGCAAAAGAAATATTTTCCTCACCATTTACTCTTTCATAGGAAGCTTCCAGTGACTGGAATCCCAAAATCATCGCCACAATCAGAGCAAAAATATACCCTCCCCTTACTATCGGCTGTTTTTCATTATGATTGTCAGTTGGATAATTCACCAAACCACTAGTGCTGGCTTCACAGTTATGATTGCCAGAAGGCACCGAATTAATTGATTGGTTTTGCATAGTTATTTGTTGGCAATTTTAGGGAAATAAATCGCTGTTGGCTACTTAGCTCAAGTAGACCATTAGATGAGCGCCTCGGAGTTATTCAATGAGCGTACTTAATTGACCGGTCAATTAAGTCAGGTAATACCTTATTGTTCCCGAGCGCGAATCATTCGCCTAGCGTGGCCTTTAGGCCAACGTCAATCCTTAAGCGCCAAGCCGCTTACCTAGGTAACAGGATCAACGATTTTGAGTCTTGGTGGTGAGTTATGGCTGATAGAAAATGGAAACTAAATGGAAACTAACTTGCTAACGGTTCTGATATCAGTTCCCAAGCATTGACATTGCTGACACCAATGCGCACTGGTACGTTCAAATAATCATCTACCAGGTAATAATCGGTCTCATAGCGGCCTAATGTGCCATCGGGACGCCTCAGTGTGTACTGGAATTTGGGAATGTAACGCTCCCGAGTCAATCGATCAATTAGTTCGTTATAATCATCGCGACTATCACGCCACAAGTACCGATAATTAAAGCCAGTCCACTGATGGGGTTGGAGAATGCCTCGTTCTGGTGCAAGTAGGTCATTGGTATGTAAGCAAACATCATTCCACATTGACGTAATTACTACAATCCGACCTTCTTCACGCTTTTCTTTGATAAAATCATTAACACGAAGGTAGTTTGCTCCTAGCAAATAGGTTCCGTCTTGGCGTATTGGTCCGGTCATCTTTATCTGGCTCCTGAGTATGGAGGTGGGAATTTGGTAAGGTCGCTCGCATCCGGGCCAAGATACAATAGCCCGTTGGAGCCTGAGTTTTTGAGCAGATACAGCCAGCTCACTAGCATGTCGCCTTAGAGCATAAGCCGCTAATCGTGATGGAGCTTCAATATTGAAACTCTCGGTGGTAACTGATAGATGGCACCCTGAGAAAAAGAAATTGTCCATTGTTGAAGACTGAAACCTAAAATGACACGCTGATTTGTGAGTGTTGCTGTTAAGCAAGTTAAACCGGACAAACGGAGACTATGGCTAACTTCTATGGTTGGTGATTTAAGTAACCGACGGCTTCCATAGTACAGTAACTGGCAGGATTGATTTTAGCCAAAAATCGCTTCAAAAAACGATAATTTGTCTAAAACATCCCCTCTGATAGCAATAACCATTGGCAGTTGTTAGCCCGCAATACGGTTATTGAATCCTTGGCAACTCGTTGTTGCTAGACAATTTTGGAAAACCGTAGAAACAGCGATCGCGAATCTCCACTAACTCATCCGTTGTCCAAGGTTCACCATTGTTCTTGCATAGCACTACACCCAAACCAATCAAGTCATCATCTGTGGCTCGGTTTCCTTCCAAAATGGCTTGCAGATTTTCAACGCTAACTTCACTTAATCGTGATAGTTCTTCTAAGTCCCAGCCCTGAATTAGATCAGCAATGGTAGACGTTTGTGCTGGAACTGCTAATAGTTGGCTGCTGTCTAGGTACTGAAAAAATTGAGTCAGCGTATCTTCTAGCCCTTCACTGTAGTCAAGCTCGTGTTCGACACAGTAGTTGCGGAAGCGCTTTAGTAGATGTTTTGGAATATGTCCTCGCAGTAATGCATACCGGGGATCTGTCTTTTTGTGAACCAATGTCCTTGTCCTCTAGCTCGGGAGAGAGCAACATTTTGATTGTCCTCTTATAAGTTTGGCACATTTTGTCACGATATACTTCTATTGGTATATCGTGATATCATGACAATGGGTTAATACACTGGTTAATACACTTAGGTAGTTACTACACTTAGAGGGTTTATTTAAGTGTTTTACTTAAGTGTTTTCTGTGTTCGTTCCTTTTGTCGCGATATATTTATATATTTACATCACTATGTCGCGACGTCAAGACAAAAAAAATATTTTTTTTCCTTTCCCTGGGGCAAACATGCCTGTGGTAATGCCTGTAGCCCTTAATTTTATTGGTGAAATGGTACAACCAATAGGGGTAATAATACGTATAACAACCAACTCCAATTCCAGGAGTAATTCCAGGAGCTAGTACCAGTGGCAGACTCTGGCTCTGTCAACAGTGCATCGATTCTCTGTTGGAAACGGCTGGGAGGAACAGGTCTACTAAAGGGAGCACAGCAATTTTCCGTAGTAATCATCGGACTGCTAACCATAGTTAACAGTGATTCTGCCAACAATAGGGCATCGACCCGTTTAGCGGCCCAATGGTCAGCACGGATTTCTCGTAGACTCAATAGTTCTTGCCACAATGACTCTGTATTTGGTAACCAAGCAGTAATTCGATGAATCCACCCTAGCCAGAAAAACCAGAAGGTATCTCGGTAATGGTGGTGAGCTTGCTCATGGGTGATAACAGCCTCTAGATGTTCCGATGAGAGAGTTTCTAATAGTCCCTGACTGACCAAAAGTTCGGGTTGCCAAAAGCCAATCTGAGCAATAAAGGGTATGGGAGTGTCTAAAAGACGAGCCAATTGACCCTGACTAGCTAGGGATTCAGGGGTTGGAGTCAAGCCAGGACAGTTTTCAACCCTTTCCCATTGCCCATTTATTAAGCAAATTTGGGGTAAGGAACGAATTTCTTGCAAAGACTGCCAACCAAGCTTTGCTGACTTTAGCCACAACACTAGTCCCCAACCCAGAAATCCTAGCGCTAGACAGTAGCTGAGCCAGTCGGTGCGTAACCCGATCATTTGTCCCTTTGGCCCCATACATAGGACAGCCAAAGCAGTGGTTAGCAGGAGTAGAGGTGGAGCAAGAAATTGCACTAGTACCTGTTGCCAGAGCCTGGGACAACTCCCTGGGAGTGGGTAGCTTGTGTGCCTGTGCCAGCAAGCCAGCCCTAATGCTGCTATTATCATTACAAAATGCACTATTTTACCTCCTTCCGCCTTTGACGTGCGGCTTGCAGTCGTTGTGCGATCGCAGAAATTTGTTCTACACTGGCTGCATCTAAGCTATCGGCAAAAGCAGCAACTACATCTGGATTGCCTACGGCTAAAAAGCGATTGAGCTGGTCATGGGCTGCGAGTACATGAGCTTCTTGGCGAGACACTAAGGGTCTCCATAAAAAGGTACGCTGTCGTTTATCACAACTGAGCCAACCTTTCTGGGTCAAGCGGCGTAGCACTGTGGTCACTGAAGCATAAGCTAATTCCCGATCTGGGTCAGACAAAATCTGTTCATGGACATCTTTGACAGTAGCGCAACCTAATGCCCAGATGATCTCCAAGATTTCTCGTTCCAATGGACCTAGGGATAGTTGTTTAGGGCGATGATGGGGTAGAGGACTCATAGATTAGTGGTTGATTTTGGGTTAATTTTAAGGTAATTTTGGTTCTAAAACTGATTAATAGTGTATTAAGTTGAGAGCCGCCAGGCTTTCGTGTATGGTATCTAGTCGGTCTGCTTCCTTTATTTATAGTCTTGTCTTGCTTCTTAGGTTTGACAGCGGTTATTAATGGGCTTACAGTCATTCTAGGGAATAATTATAGGCCACTCTGTAGCCTGCTGTTTGTTTGATCAGAAGGAGAATACCCTTGAAGAAGCTGCTATCAATCCTGTTGACTGCTACGGTATGGTTTACATTTGCTCTAGAACGTCCAGCCTTCGCTGGTGATGCCGATCAGGGAGCTCAGGTTTTTACTCAAAATTGTGCTGCTTGTCATATCGGTGGCAATAACGTGATTATGGCCAATAAAACCTTGAAGAAACCTGTACTGAAACGATACAAGATGTATGACCTCGAAAGCATTAAAACCCAGGTAACCAATGGGAAAAACGCTATGCCCTCCTTCAATAAGAAGCTGACTGACGAGCAGATTGAAAATGTGGCTACCTATGTTTTATTGCAGGCTGACAATGACTGGCAGTTGGGTAAAAACATTTCTAATCGAAAATCCCCAAAGTCCAACTCTCCAAAATTAGGTCTAGAGGCTGATCACAAGACAGTTAGTCAGGACAATACCGATACCCTTAAACCCAAAAAGCGCCCATTCTGGCGCTCATTATTTTGATTTATTGATCATTATTTTGATTCCTCTAATGTAATGAAAGTTACCATACCAGCAGTTTGAGTATGACTAGATACTAAATTATCAATTATTGGTATCAACAGCTACAACTAATCGAGAGAACGAGCACCACTTAGTTAATTATTCGTGATTCCCATTTCCAGGCTTAGGAAAACTGGGAATTGGGGGGCTTTACACTTCAAGATTGTGAAGATGCCATGGACGCGCGTCCCGCTTTGATGCGAATGCTGATGATCACCAAGCCAAAGCCCAAGGGAGAAGATATTCCTGAATCCCTTACTGGCAAATAATTCCAGCTACATGGGTTGGGTAAACCCGTGGATTGACCCAAATTTATACAAATTTTTAGTAAAGTTTCTATATTAATCTGATAAACTATCTGTGGAGGGAAATAAGCCATTAAAGTCCTCTAGTCAGATAACCATAAGGGTGCATATGATGATTCGCCGTCAAGATTCGGTTAGTTTGTGGATTAACTCCTGGGAGCTGTTGAGATCCATCTATAACCTCAATTAAGGAGTTGCCCAAGCTATCCTAACTAGCAAAGCGCCTAAGTGGTGATTGATGCCTAGTTTAGTTAGGCCTATTGGTAAAATCTAGTTACACCGATGTTGATGAGAGGGTGAGCGAGGGAATTTCCCCAATACCGCTGTCCAATGGGAGCAGTTTGTGCTGATTTGAGACAACAGAGAGAGCATCGAGAGCTTTTTTAAAAGCTCTACCTAAACTATAGTCATTTCAAATAACAATGGAACCATGTTGGGGCTGAAACCCTTTAATAGCAATAAAGAGTTGTCTCAATATAAGTTTCAATGACTATATCAGCCTATTCATAATAATTGGTACAAAGCTAACTTACCCAACCCCATCAGGTATAGCTAAGAGTACTTTTGAACAATTCCAAGCAATTCTCTTTCTGACAACAAGTAGAGCTATGTCTACCCAACAGTCAGATTAGAAGCATCTGGGTTATTTTTGTGTTGTTATGTAGAAAAATCGGAAACTGCATAAAAGGTATGGACTCAACCAGAAGATAAGTAATTCGGAAACTGCATAAAAGGTATGGACTCAACCAGATAACTAATTGGTACTAAAAACCAATGGTATTGGTTAGGTTGCCAACAAACCCAAGCTCAACAGAGTTGACCTAACTCTTGCTAGTCTTATAGAGCAGATTATGCCCAAAGAAAGGTAATGCTCATCCTTAGGATTGGTTTTGGTGCTAGCTGTGAGGAAGTACCCAAACGGGTACTGGCAATACCTGAACTGGTTTCCCACAATGGAGCAAAAGGGGGTTAAAGTGATGCTGTCAAAGGTACCGGAACAAAGTTGGCACCGAGTCCGTTGGGTGCTAGCGATTAGTTGGCTAATATTAATATTCTCGTTGTTTTATGACCCGATCTCACACAATTTAACTGATCCTGATAATCTATTGAGCCTGTTTCGGGATCCCATACTCACCCGAGAGCCATGTGTTCTAGTCCAGGGAGTATGCCTAGATGAAAAACCCTATGCCTTGGGAGCGCGACTGTTTTGGGGCATGATTGTGCCTAGCGCCATCATGATTGTTTTAGTGTTTGGTCATGAGACTTGGCGACGCATTTGCCCACTTTACTTTCTGTCCCAAATTCCGAGAGCGTTGGGATTGCAGCCACAGAAGGATATCAGCAAAAATCCCTGGCTAGTTCGTAACCATTTATATGTGCAGTTTGCCATTTTCTTTATCGGGTTGAACTGTCGGATTCTATTTGTTAACTCTGACCGCTTGGTTCTGGGTTTGTTTCTGAGCTTAACTATCGTATCCGCCATTATGATGGTATTCCTTTATGGTGGCAGAAGTTGGTGTCATTATGTCTGTCCATTTGGCATGGTTCAGATGGTATTTACTGGACCACGGGGATTGCTTGGCACTGAAGCTCACAACGCACCACCAAAAACCATTACCCAGTCCATGTGCCGCACCGTAGACGAGACCACAAGTAAAGAAAAAAGTGCTTGTATCAGTTGTAAGTCCCCTTGTATGGATATCGATTCCGAAAAAGCCTACTGGCAACAACTGACTAAGCCTGGCCGGAAATTAGTCCAATACGGTTATTTAGGCATGGTGATTGGCTATTTCGTCTACTACTGGTTGTATGCAGGAAACTTCGATTATTACCTGTCTGGGGCTTGGACCCATGAAGAAAATCAGTTAGGTGCGCTTTTCAAGCCAGGGTTTTACATCATGAATCACCCGATTGCGATTCCTAAACTGGTGGCAACTCCTCTTACCTTTGTTGTCTTTGTGGCCCTCAGTTGTGTAATTTGTACCAAGCTAGAGAAGCTATACAAAGCGGCTCTGTGGCGAAAAAATAAGTCTATCACTCACGAGCAGGTATTGCACCGAGTCTTTTCCATTTGTAGCTTTATTGCCTTTAACTTCTTCTTCATCTACGGGGGTCGTCCCGAAATTAATCGCTTCCCTGTTATACTGCAATTCCTGTTTCAGAGTGTAGTGATTCTGGTGAGCAGCTTATGGCTTTATAAAACTTGGGGTCGTAGTTCCCATCAATATACCCAAGAAAGTTTGGCCGACAAATTGCGCCGTCAACTCAAGAAGCTACCCCTGGACTTCTCGGAATTTCTGGAAGGTCGTTCCGTGGATGATCTCAAACCTCAGGAATTACACATCCTGGCTAAAACCCTACCCGGTGCTAACCAACAATACCGCTTGGGGGTATACAAAGGGGTGCTAAGAGAAGCGATTCAAGCTGGACATGTGAATTCCGCTAGTAGTCTCGAGGTTCTCCAGCAGATCCGGGATGAACTGGGTATCAACGATCAGCAACATTATCAGGTTTTAGAAGAACTTGGTAAAGAGCAAGAAAACTTACCGATCTTGTATCCCCATTATCGACAGGACCCTTATAAAGTACTGAGCACCATCAAAGAGCACAAGAAGACTAGTACTTCTAATCAACGCACTATACTCAGGGAATCCCGCAAGCAGAATCGTTCTGATAAGCGCACCAAGCTGCTAAAAGACCGCAAAGATGAAAATCAATGAGTTGATCATGACTAGTCCAAGGTGTTCCAAAATAGTACATTCAAAAGGGTGAGACGAGGAGGATATACCGAAAAAAAAAAGAGAATTTTTCATAAAAAAAAAAAAAGAGGCTGATAAAGATATAGCCACTAGTAAAACACTTATAAAACACTTACTAGTGGCTCAGGCCAAGGGTAAGGGTACTACCAATGAAGACAAGTTGAGATGAATTGTGAACTCACAATGGACAATCCCTTCATAAATTTCAGCAATTGATGCAATTGACCCATTAGTTCGGTAATTTGGAGTGACACAAAACATGCTTACGACTACAGTCATCAACTACCAAACCAACGAGTTACAGGAAAAAACCCTGAAACCGGAAACTGGAATTCAAGGAGAGTATCTGATTGGCCGCCATCCAAGTTGTGACCTAGTCTTGGATAGTCCTGTAGTGAGTCGTGTACACGGCAGAATTCTATGTCAAGGAGGAAAGTACTACTTTACTGACCTCGGTAGCACCGATGGCTCTCGGATCAATAATGAGGAGGTAGATGTTAACCAAAACTGGCTCCTGAAAGAAGATGACATTATCCGCATCGGTGAATTTGTGTTGTTGGTCAAAGACTTACAGCTCTATGGTTCTAGTCAGGAAGCCAACCTGGTAGATGGTAATAGCACTGGCATAAAGCAGTGGACTAAGGGTGAGATTACTGTCCGCTGTGTACAGGTCATTGATGAGACCGATGATGTAAAAACATTCCGCTTTGTGGCGGAACCACCAATACTCTTCAGCTACAAGCCAGGTCAGTTTGTCACTCTCGATTTGGAGATTGATGGCAAACCCGTGAAGCGTTCCTACTCCATCTCTTCGTCTCCCTCACGTCCTCATACGTTGGAAATTACTGTCAAGAGAGTTCCAGCACCACCAGACGCTCCTGATCTGCCAGCGGGTTTGGTGTCTAACTGGTTGCACGACAACATTAAAGTCGGGTCCGAGGTGAGATTAAATGGTCCAATGGGTAAATTTACCTGTGCTGACCATAGGGCTGATAAACTGCTGTTCATCTCAGCAGGTAGTGGCATTACCCCGATGATGTCCATGTCCAAATGGCTTTGTGATACCGGTGCTGATGTGGATGTTGTCTTTGTCTTCAGTGCTCGTAGCCCAAAAGACATCATATACCATCAGAAATTACAGTTGATGGCAGCTTTGTACCCTAATTTTAAGCTGGCGATTACCATGACTCGCCCAGAACTTGATCAAGCTTGGTCTGGTTATACCGGCAGACTCAATGAAGCCATGCTGGAACAGATGGCTCCTGATTTTCGCGATCGCATTGTTTATGTCTGTGGTCCGAATCCCTTTATGGCAGGGGTGAAAGGGATGCTAGCCGGTCTAGACTTCCCGATGGAAAACTACAATGAAGAGAGCTTTGGCGGCAAAAAGCCCTCAAAAAAGAAAGCAGCAGCAACAACTCCTGCACCAGTAAAAGGGGAAGATCGTCCTAGACTACACTTAGTAGAATCACCATCAACCTCTAATGAACCCACTGTGGTATTTGCTGAGTCTGGAAAAGAGGTCAGCTGTGATGCTGAGGATGTGATCCTAGATGTGGCGGAACAAGAAGGGGTACCATTACCAAGCGGTTGCCGGATGGGAGCCTGTGGTGCTTGTAAGCGCAAGCTTCTAGAAGGGAAAGTAGAGTATGATGATGAGCCTGACGCTTTGGAAGACGAGGAACGGCAGGAAGGGATGATTTTGACTTGTGTGGCTCGTCCTGTAGGACGAGTAGTGGTTAGCGCTTAAACCTGTCTTGTCCAAGGTTCAATGATAAATTTAGCTTGTTACTTATTCAGGTCAATAAAGCTCAACCAGAACAGGGAAAAGGTTTCATAACAGTTCATGTTTCGCCAAATACCTTTTCCCTAGCTGAAATTACCCCAAAATTGATCCTGCTGAATAAATAACTACATATAAGTTAATATCCAAAACACCGATTCTGCCGTTGATTACGTTACAAAACTATAAAATAGTTTGCGACCATGACACGGAATATCAATGCTTTAATCGTGTTAATAAATGTTTCGCAAGCTGGATCAAAATGGGGGAGTTATTAATCAAACAAAATAGTAACTCTGTGAAAATTGTTAAAATTAGGTAAAAAAACTGAATATTTGTGAAAATCCCTGGTAATAGTCAGTAACAGTGAAAATCACCAGGGATTTTCACTGTTACAATACTAGACTAATTTGTGAAGATTGTGATCATCATAGTTGGCCACATCTAATCAATAAAATAAACTGATTAATAATGGCTAACAATTTAAGCAGGAAACCTGATATAGCAATGGTTTTAGTCTTTGCTGGATTAAGCTAATCATGGTCGGTATTGTGTCGCAGTTTACCCTAGCCGCCTTAATTATAATCATAACTATTATTATTTTTTTTAAGCATTTTTTTGTGAAGCTAGTAAAAATACAGATATTGTTTGTGAAACTTTTTTAAAGTTATCAGTAATTTTCCGGATGACAATTGACATTGTACCTGAAAGTACCGATGATAAATGAGAGATTGAACTCCAGGCAAAAATGTTGACTTATGTATCAAGTAAACAATCTGATTGATCAACCAGATCTAAAGAGCTTCTGGCTTTATGGCCAGAGTAGCTAGTCTGTTTTGGTACTTGATTCAACGACAAGACCTTCGTGTTTTTACCTGTAGTGTTATCAGGAGACTATTTATCCTAAATTTTCTCCTAAATTAGCGAGACGACCTGATCTGAATTATTGCTTTTTCCTAAGTAATCAATCCGATCGGAACGTTTGGCTATCTTTCAATCTACCATTCAATCTTTGAAAAACAACCAGTCACGGGTGTAAATATGAAAAATTTATTTTCGGCTCATCATCAAGGGCTGAAAAAACGACAGCATCTATCGTCGCTCCTAACCATTGGAGTAACAACCGCAGGGCTATCCCTGGGTTTACCAGCACAAGCCATAGAGCTAACACTAGACAACAGCGCTAATCTCTGGGTGGATCAAGCCTTAAGGGCAGTAGAAAATAACCCGCCATTGGGACCAACAGGAGCCTCCCGGGCTTATGGCATCTTGGGTACTGCCATGTACGATGCCTGGTCGGCTTATGAAGGAACGCCGATTAGTACTACTCTTGGGGATACTCTGCAACGTCCTGATATTGAAAACACCCTGGAAAATAAGTCCCTAGCGATTAGCTATGCGGCTCATAGTGTCCTCTCGGACCTTTTTCCTTCTGAAGTTGCTTCCTTCGATGCCCTTCTGAGTGATCTGCGTTCGCTAGCAAGCGGAAGCTTCGCTTCATCGCTTGCTAGCGAGTCTGCTTCTATCCCTACTGCTACCCAAGTTGGTAACACAGTAGCCAACAGTTTATTGGAATTCCGACGTCAGGATGGTTCCAACCAGTTAGGGGATGACCCGAGGGGTACACTTGGTGTTCCTTATTCCGACACCACTGGCTATCAGCCCCTGAACAGTTCCGATAACGTAGTCGATATCACTCGCTGGACACCAGAACGAGTACCAATTGGCGACCCCAATGCCAGACTACAACGCTTTCTGACTCCCCAGTGGGGAAATGTTACTCCCTTTGCCTTGAACTCTGGGTCTGAATTTCGACCACCAGCACCAGAACCTTTTCTGCTAGTAGAGGGTACTCTGAATCGGGAGGAGCGTACCGTTACTCTTGAGGATGGTACAGAGGTTAGTCTGGTTAACGAAGACGGGGAGGTTAATACTGACGTTGTTAACCCTGGGTTTATCGAACAAGCTGAGCGTGTCATTGAGGCTAGCGCTAATCTCACCGATGAGCAAAAACTAGTAGCTGAGTTTTGGGAAGACCCCTCTGGCACTCCCTACCCTCCTGGAACTTGGATGAGTTTTGGTTCCTTCGTCTCAGAACGGGATGACCAAACCCTAGATGAAGATATCCAACTTTACTTTGGTCTGGGGAATGCAGTTTTGGATGCCGGTATTGCGACTTGGGAAGCAAAAGTCTTCTACGACTATACTCGTCCCGTCCGAGCGATTCGTGAACTGGGTGAGCTGGGCTTAATTGGTGAATTCGATGAGGAGCTGGGAGGCTTTGCCATCGAATCCTATGGTGGACCAGGAGTAGGAACGATCAGGCTATTAGCCAGTGATTTCATTACCTACCAAACTCCTGGTGCCGATCCATCCCCTCCCTTTGCGGAATTCACCTCAGGACATAGTGCTTTCAGTGCTTCTGCAGCTGAGATTTTCAAGCTATTTACCGGTAGTGATGAGTTCGGCAATTCAGTAACCTTTGCCCCTGGTGCCTCTCGTTTTGAACCTGGTTTGACTCCCACGGATGAAGTCACCCTATTTTGGGAGACATTTTCCGATGCTGCTGATGAAGCTGGTATTTCTCGGATCTATGGTGGAATTCACTTCGATGATGGAGATCTATTCGGCAGACAGTTAGGGCGACAAGTTGGTGACAAGGTGTATGACCGGACATTATTCTTCATCAATGGTGGTGTTAAAGTTCCCGAGCCTACCTCTGTATTGGGTATGTTAGTATTTGGTGCCTTTGGTGCTGCTTCCATGCTCAAAGGAAAACGCGGAAAATCTAACCATCAATCTCACTAACATTATCTAAAAATCTTCCCAAGGGAAGTTTAGAAACCCTTGGTTTCTGATTAGTCTAAAAAAGAGAAGGGAAAAGGTTTTATAACAGTTCACTTTTCTCCAAATACCTTTTCCCTAGCTGAAATCCCCCCAATTTTGGGGGGTATTTAGTTAGGATACAAAACAAATCTGGCTCTGGCAACTGAATTCTCTAATAGAATCACCACGATACAAAACGATGACATCAGTTGAGGATTCAACCGACGATTCCAGTGTAACTCTCGATAACTTACTGGATGATTGCGGACTGCCCAAGGGTAAATTATCGTAATCGATCAGAATTCTTGCCTAGTAACCGATAATACTTAATGATAATAAATAGTGTCATGGCAAGATCACGTTAATCAATGGGATTAGTTATTAGTACAGTTAATATGAAAGGTGGTGTGGGCAAAACCACCCTTACCGTCAACTTGGCGACTTGCTTAGCCAAAAATCATAATAAGCGGGTATTAGTAGTCGATTTAGATAGCCAAATTAGTGGAACCTTGAGCTTAATGCAGCCCCAAGCATTTGCTAAAGCTAGAAAAGGAAGGCGGACATTAAGTCGGTTAATTGACAAAGTGACTAAACCTAGCTATCGCAGTCGCTTAACAATTGAGGATATTATTCAAACTGATAATTGTAATATCAAAGGATTGGATTTATTACCAGGAGATATTGAGCTTTATGATGAATATGTAGTTTCTGATCTACTCCATAAGCAATCTATTCAGGAAGGGGAGGTGGAATTTAGTAAGGTTTGGAGTCGCTTTGAAAGTCTATTAATCAGAGGAATATTAGAGCCGATTATCCCTAATTATGACTTTATTATTTTAGATTGCGCTCCTGGCTACAATCTTTTGACTCGCAGTGGCATTGTGGCTAGTGATTTCTATCTGCTACCAGCTAGACCAGAACCTTTATCTATTGTAGGGATTCAACTCCTAGAAAGACGGATTGCCAGGCTCAAAGAAAGTCATAAGCAAGACAGTCCTCTTAACTTACACCTGTTGGGGATTATCTTTATTTTGTCAGGCGGTGGACTGATGGGTAGGTACTATAGGCAAGTGATGAGGCGAGTTGATAACGATTTCGATAGCAACCAAATTTTTCAAATTCGTATTCCCATGGATGTTAATGTTGCTAAAGCCGTAGATAGTTTTAGTCCTGTAGTTATCGCTCATCCTAATTCTGCTGGCTCTAAAGCGTTCTTCAAGTTAACAGAAGAATTTTTGCTTAAGCTTGAGGCGATTAAAACTATGGAATAGATCAGGGATTACTGTTCAAACTCTAATCCCTGATCTGGCTAATAGTGCTAACCGTCCTTAGCAATTTTTCAATCACTAATAGCTCACAACTCAGTTAACAAGCCACTTCAGAAGTCACCAGCTAAGGCCGCATTACAGCGTTCGCAGAGGGTAGGATGCTCAGCAATTGTACCAACTTTAGATCCGTAGTTCCAACAGCGATCGCATTTTATGCCTTCTGCATTGACTACCCCTAGGGCTATAGTGTCTGATTCAGCGCTATAGGGTGCTGTTTCTATGGCTTCTGGGGAATCTACTAATTCTACTTGAGAGGCTAACAGGAGATAGCGCAATTCATCCACTTGATTTCCACTCAGGCTATCGGAAGGATTCATGGCTTCCAGGCGCTGCTTTAATTGTTTATCTTTAACATAAAGCAAGACCTTAGCATCTAGAGATGAGCCAATCATCTTTTCGGCTCTGGCTTTTTCGAGTACTTTATTTACTTCTGTGCGGATGGTGCGCAAGGTTGACCAAGACAGCGCTAGTTCAGGGTTTTTCCATTGCTCGTCTAATTTTACCCAACCTGACTCAAACACGGATTCATGGGATTTCTGGTAAGGGAGGTATTGCCAGATATCTTCTGCCATGTGACAGAGTACAGGTGCGATCGCTTTAGCTAAATTTTCTAGTGCTATTTGTAGCACTGTCTGACAACTACGCCGCCGTGGTGAGTTGGGAGCACTGATATAGAGTCTATCTTTGGCAATATCCAGATAGAAGTTAGACAGGTCTACTACACAGAAGTTCTGCACGCTCTGGAAGAAGCGGAAGAATTGATAACTCTCAAAGGCATCAGTTACATCCTCAAATACCTCTGTTATCCGGTGCAGCATGTAGCGGTCTAATTCCGGTAATTCCTGAACAGGCACCCTATGCTCAGCTGGGTCAAAGTCATGAAGGTTGCCTAGTAGGAAACGGGATGTATTGCGAATTTTGCGATAGACATCGGCTAGCTGCTTGAGAATACTCTGAGAGATGGGAACATCTGAGGAATAGTCTACAGAAGATACCCACAATCGCAGTACATCAGCGCCGTAGGGGGGTTCTTTTTTCTGGTTTTTACCACCCTCGATGATGATAGCTGGTTCCAAGATATTCCCTATAGACTTACTCATCTTGCGCCCTTGGTCATCTAGTACAAAGCCGTGGGTTAAAACAGTTTTGTAGGGGGCATAGCCATTGCTGGCTACACTGGTGAGTAAGCTGGACTGGAACCAACCCCGGTGTTGGTCTGAGCCTTCCAAGTATATATCTACCGGATAGCGTAATTCTTCCCGTTGCTCGGCCACAGCTGCCCAAGAGGACCCGGAGTCAAACCAGACATCCATGGTATCGTTACCCTTGCGGTAGGTCTTACCATTATTACGATAGGATTCTGGTAACAATTCCTCTACGGATAGTTCCCACCAGGCATCGGAACCTTTCTCAGCTATAATCCCTTGGACATAAGCAATGGTTTCTTCATTGAGCAGGGGTTCGTTAGTTTCTTCGTCGTAGAATACCGGAATTGGTACACCCCAGCTCCGTTGGCGGGAAATGCACCAATCGGAACGATCCGCTACCATCGGGGTAATCCGGTTTTGTCCTTGGGCAGGTATCCATTTTACGGATGCGATCGCATTTATTGCTTCATCCCGGAATCCCTCTACTGAAGCAAACCATTGTTCTGTGGCTCTAAAGATAGTTGGCTTTTTAGTGCGCCAATCGTAAGGATATTTATGAACATAGGGCACCTCTTTCAGCAATGATCCAGCTGTGTTCAGTGCATCAATGATGGCTGGATTGGCATCCTTTAGTACATTCAATCCAGCAAACTGTCCGGCCTCTGCCGTAAACTTACCATCCCCATCTACTGGAGAAAGGATAGGTAAGCCATAACGCTGACCCACACCATAGTCTTCTTGACCATGACCAGGAGCCGTGTGAACCAAACCTGTACCCGATTCCGTGGTGATGTAATCCCCACCGATCACAATTTTGCTTTCCCGCTCAAATAGGGGATGTTGGTAAGTACAATTTTCCAACGCCTCACCCTTAACAGTCGTTTTGACGGTAAGTGGAGTTTCTAAAGTAGCTGATAGTCTTTCCACCAAATCCGCTGCTACTAATAGGAATTGGGATTGGTTAGTTTCCGGAGCACCTTCGACTACCGCATAGGTCAGTTCTGGATTAACGGCTACTGCCAAATTCCCAGGGATTGTCCAGGGAGTCGTAGTCCAGATCGCCACACCAAGATTTGGCAAAAATGGGTCTAGGATTTCCTTTATCCCTGGCGCTGCCTTAGTCATTGGGAAAGCGGCATAGATACTTGGGGAGGTGTGACCTTCGGGATATTCCAACTCCGCTTCCGCTAGGGCTGTTTTAGAACTGGGACTCCAGTGAACTGGCTTCAGGCCTCTGTAGATGTAGCCCTTCAAGACCATTTGACCAAAGACCCCAATTTGAGCCGCTTCGTACCGTGGGTTTAGAGTCAGGTAAGGATTTTCCCAGTCTCCCCATACCCCATAGCGCTGGAAACCTTTGCTTTGTTGCTCTACTGTTTTCAGGGCAAATTTCTTCGCTTTCCAGCGGAGTTTTAGCGGAGTGAGCTTTTGACGATCCTCTAGCTTCATAGCTTGCAAGACTTTCAGCTCAATGGGCAAGCCATGACAGTCCCAACCAGGCACATAGCGCACTTTGCGACCTTGCAGCAGTTGGTATTTATTTATGATGTCCTTGAGTACTTTATTAAGGGCGTGACCCATGTGCAGAGAGCCGTTGGCGTAGGGAGGACCATCATGCAACACGAAAATCTCGCCAGGATTATTTTGTGACAGGCGCTCGTAAATAGTTTGCTCTGCCCAAAACTTTTGGAGTTCTGGTTCTCGCTTGATAGCGTTTGCCCGCATATTAAACTCAGTTTTGGGCAGATTGACCGTATCTTTATAGCTTTTGGATGCTGTCACAGGTTTGAAGCCAAAATTCTAGTAGATCAGTTGATTAGATTGCTATAACCCAAGTTAAGCTGCTAACCGCTGAGTGTTTACTGCGCTCGTCGTTACATTCAACATTACGGCAAAATTAAACAATCAACGGTCAACAAAGGATATATATCTATATATACATACCCGTCTTATTATGGGCAACCATCTCGCCAACCTTCAACTTTCTTTCAACTTTCCTCGGAAGGATTGTCGGATTTTTTAGGAATCGGTTTTTTGGGAGTTGGAGCTGGGGGCGGATTTTGTGTTGCGCTAGACTTTTCTACCGGCTTGGGATTAGGAGGAGGAGTTGGGGCTTTTGCTTCTGGTGCGATCGCTTCTGGTTTCTGCTCTGGCTCCTGAGATTTTTTCCCGGCCTTGGGATTAGGAGGTGGTGGGGCTTTTGCTTCTGGTGCGATCGCTTCTGGTGCGATCGCTTCTGGTTTCTGCTCTGGCTCCTGACTTGACTCTGGCGGTGCGGGAGGTGAGTCTTCCTTAGGCACTGCTAGTGGTTGGGGGGTTTCTATTTTAGGGGGAGTCGTTTCAGCCGAATCTGAGGTTTTAGTCTCTTCTTTTTCTAAGACCGCTGCTTGGGTAGTGGATTCTACCGTAGTTGCTTCATCCGGTGCAGAGCTTGGTTGGGCAGTTTTGGGATTAGTTTCCTCGGTGGGCGACGCCATGGTGGTATCTGCCGGTACACCAGGAGTTCGGCCTGAGTTTTGGCGTTTGCCCAAAAGATTGCCAATAAAGCCAGTTACTTTAGGTAGTAGCCCTTTTAATGACTCAATTGGCAGTATTTCTTGAATCTTGGCGATCAATTCAGCTTGACTTGGGATAGGGGTTTGTTGGTCAATCGGTATCAAGGCTCGTCGCAAGGTCAAGGTTTGCCAACCCAACCAGCCTACCAACGATACACCCGCAATTTGACCGATTAAGACGCCGCCAGTAATGCGTCCAGCACAAATCCATAACACTAGAGCGTAGAATAATCCCACTCCACTCCAGATAAAGTCATATTTACGATGCACCTCTGGTAAAAAGAAGGCAGCTAGGTAAAAGACAGAGCTACCAAGAGCTATAACCAACGCCAAGAGGTATGCCAGCATTTTCGGAGTACTCCTTACGTGCTTCTTTACTCATTGTGAAGCAAAATGTTGCCTCATATACAAATTATCTATCAGTGACGCTCCCACACCAACCTTTACAGGTATGGTGTAGGCTTCTCAGACACTCCGAAGAATGCGTAGAACTTCCTTAGAGGTATCATCTGTAGTAGAACCAACTACTACAATGGCACCTTTACGGCGTTTTATAGTGGGGAACACGTCCAGCCCCACTCTCTTGATGTTTATAGCAGCATTAATATCCCTATCAACCCAGAGGTTTTCTATTTCATCCCAATATTCTCGGATACTACAATCAGTGAAGATTACTTGATCTCGATAGGATAATACTTGAGAAGTATAAGCAGGATTCTTTGAGATTACTATGGCTCCAGCTTTTTCAGCTATGTGACCAAGAATCAAAAAGAACTCACCAAAAGCGGCATCTGCCCAACTTAGGTTGAGTCCAGATTTTGCCGATTGGCCATTAGGTAAATATTTTCCACTTTTGTCTGGCTTAGGGGAGTTACGCCTAGTTAGCCCTTTTAGGTTTAATTTTTCGTGAAAAAATACCTTTTTGCCTGTTCTCATCAAACTGTGAGCAGTTTTGTACTGGAAATCTTTCCTGGCGCGAGCAATTTGTTGATGTACCCTTCCCTCTCTTTTTGCTAGCTTTCGACGTGCTTTGCTCCCACGTTTGCGTTCATTTTTATTTCTGGAAATCTTTGATAATTTAGCTTGGTTGCCCCGCAAATACTTTACTGATGGAAGCTTAACTCCTTCAGAAGTGGCAAGGTAATGATCCCATTGGAGTACCGCGTCCATGCCCATGGAATTATCCCAATTAGGGATGATTTTTTCGGAAGGAGTATTGGGAACAGTAGGGTCATCAAGTTTCAGATTTACAAACCATCCATCATTTTTATTGATGAATTGCACCTGCTTCAGGATTGCACCATCCGGGATATGGCGGTGAGAGCGAATTTTTACTAAGCCTATCTTGGGTATTTTTAGATAAATAAATTTCCCCCCAACTGAACAGGAGTGTAGGCTTAATCCTGCTCCTTCAACAATAAATGAACGATAACGAGCGTGAGATTTAAAACGAGGTTTCCCACTTCTTTTGTTATTTTTATCCCCAGAAATAAATCGCTCAAAAGCTTTATCTACACGTTTACATACTTCCTGGAGAGTATTGGCAGGAACCCGCGAAAATTCCAGATTCTCTCCTGACCAGTTCACACTGATTTCACTATGCTTAAGTCCTGGCAACAACTTCTTTTGACTATAGTAGCTAGGACGATCTCTCAGTTCAGGGAGATGACATATCAATGGGCAAGAGTTTACCGCAGTTCTATGGCGTTCCCACCAGTCAAACCTTTCGCCGAGCTGACGATTATACCAGTACCGACAAACTCTTAACCAGAAATTTAATTCTAGCTTTTGTTCGGTGGTTAGAAATGCTTTGTACTGGTAAGTGTATTTCATCTCCCTGATTTGTGACTATTATAAACAAGGATACACTAATTGTAGTATATATTCCGAAAATGTTGCAATGACAAGTGATTTCCTTTCAGGCATGACGATCAGTAAGTGTTCTAAAAGCCCATCTGGTGTTAACCTCCAAGTATCGGCACCAGGTTTTTAACGCCAAAATGATCAAACGACTTGGGAAAGTAGTAGAGAAAGA
>NZ_JAAHHS010000299.1 GCF_010692395.1 Moorena sp. SIO3H5 | reverse complement strand
CTAAGTTGTAGCTTGTAGGGTGGGCAAAAAAAGTTTGGTTGAAATCAGTATTGTAGAGAATGAAACTTTGCCCACCTTACTTGAATTATGTGTACTGTTCGCGTAGCGTGCGCGTAGCGCATTAACTGTTCGCGTAGCGCTAATCGCTAATAGCTGATAGCTAATAACTGATAGCTGATCCCTTACAACTCTTCTTCTATAGGCTGGCCGTGATCAAAAACAATAATAAATTCAGCATCCGGCATCAACCGTTTCAAAGCCTTTAAATGGCCTTCGGCATCGGAACGCTTGCGGAAACGAGCAACAACGACCCGTTGCATCTTCGATAGCAGCCTAATAATCACCCATGGGTGTAGGCGCTGATGGTAAGTCATAATCTATGTATCTCCTTGTACTGGGGGACCAAGAGCCAGCCACACCGGCCTCGCAAAATCCGTTGGCTGGCTCTTCCCGTGGACGTTTAACGACCACGATTCTATTTTAGCACAAATAAACTTTTATTATAACATATTTTTTAAATTTTTGTAACAAAATTGTCAAGTCTCTTTTTTTTCATTAAACTAGTATTATCGGAATAGTTAAGGAAGAGTCCACTGATGAACAAGTGTGTTGGTAGTACTGAAGCCGCATCTCTGTTAGGAATTTCGTCTCGGCGATTGCGCCAACTCCTAGAGAAGGGTAGGGTCAGGGGTGCTTATAAAAGTGGGAAATTCTGGATTATTCCTCTGTTCAACCATTTGCCACAAATTACCAAAGGCTCCCGTGGACCGAAGGGCAAATGGCAGACTAGTCGTCCCCCAGCTTTAGCTAAGATTAATGTCAACCGCAATCACATTGGCTCGAATATGAAGAAAAGCCCTAAAGAGCGGAAGCCAGTGATTTCAGTAAAACGAAAGGGCACCAATCTCTACGGCAACGAAGTCGAAATCCTCGGTCCTTGTAAGATTGTCTATCAGCCAGATCATCCCCTCGATTGTGGCGCTCGTCTGTGGATCGAAACCTTCAGTGATATTCACTTCATCGGTGGCAGTTTCCCGGCTACTAGCTGAGTTCCCTGTTCCCTGTTCCCTGTTCCCTGTTCCCTGAACTACAAAATCATCGGGATCAGATTAAGTTGATCTTCTGTTAAGGGTTCCGCGAACAAGCCTAACTTAACGGGGACATCATACAACCGACCGGGGGCGAATCTTGCCCAAAAATGGCGCATCCCTGGTACAATCACCTTGACCACATTTAAGCCAATATCCGGGCGGGTTTGGTCTAGAACTAGGGTTTCCATGCCTGCGGACTGGGCAATTTTGACACAGGTCATCACATCCTCATAAATATCATCACTCCACTGTTGAGCATAGTCACTGTAAAGCTTGAGGGGAATGTCAGGATTGGCAACTATGTAGGGATGGTCTTTGCGGTTTAGATTATGCTTATTCCATTCTTCCCAAGACCCGGTTTTACTGGGTTCCACCTCATCCACATGAAATCCCAGTTGGTTCATTTCTGTTACTGCCCGTAAAATGGCAATCCGAGGATCGAGATGGGCACCAAACCCAGCAATAATCCCTTCTTGTTCCTGATCGGTGCGGGCTGAGATGGCAGCAAAGGCGGGAATGCCTAAATCACTGGTAATATCCAGCACCCACAAGTCACGTTTGCGATCGCGGTATAGTTGTTGTAACTCTACCAGATAGGGGTCATCAAAGCTGGCTAAATCTACTCCCGGACATTGCAGGGAGTTGTACCACCAAATCGCCACGCTATCCCGTTCCACCAATTCCATAAACCCCTGCAAAATTGCTTCTTCCAAGGTATTGCCAGCAGCATTGCCATTGGAGTCAGCAGAACAGAAGTGATGATCCTTTGATGCAGGATAGTTGTAATAACAGAAGGCGGTGGGCAGATAGCTATGGGTTTGTGTAACTAAAGACCAAACTGGTGTCCATTCAATGGCTTGGCTGCTATCAAACCGTTGCGGCACCCAATTGTGATCCACTCTGGCTTTGTTCAAGGTTTCTCGGTGAGCGTACTGATACTCACTAAACTGCATCACCTGTTCGGGAGGAATAGCAGTATCTCCCAACTCCCCTAAGGTAGAAACAATCAGGGGTTCATCCCCATGATAGATACTGGAATAGCGTTCAACGGCTTCACAGAACCCACTGGCTTTGGCTTGACGGTCAGTTTTCCCTTTGCCAGCACTTTTATGACCCAACATACGACGCAAACGGTTCAAATTATTGGTGGCAGCACCGTAACTATGAATAGCATGATAGGTATGGAGCAGGGCACTGTCTGGGTCAGAGGAACGGATTAAGGCACTGACAACTCCGGTGATGGGACTAACCAGGTGTTGGTACCGTTTCAGGGTTTGATCGGGAGTAAAGGCACGATGTCCGCCATCGGTAGTGTATTGCTTTTTACGATTGACTAAGCTAACCGGTTGATGAGCGCGATCGCTTAAAAGTTGCGGATTCCCACAAGCAGCACATTGGGGACGATGGGGGAGCTGATGGGTTTCAGTGCTAAGGTTAGTTTGATTGAGGGTAATCACTTTCCCCACCAAGGTGGCCAAGTTAGCTGTTTCCTCTACCCCCAGTTGCACAATCCATTTCGCCACTTCCGTGGTAACTAAATTCACGCCAGTCTCTAAGGTAGAACTGAGGAAAGCGTTGGAAGTAGGCAAACACCCGGTCACCTGACCAAACTCAACACTTTCTCCCTTAAGTTGGCTTGCTTGCGGGGCTTGTTCCCCCCAGGATTGGGGGGTTAGGGGGGCAGGTTGATGCGCGCCCCTGTTCCCTACTTCTGCGACACTTCCCGCCTTTCCCTTCTGCTTCAGCACCGACGCTTCTACCTCCCGGTTGCCCCGCAGACGATGGGCCAAACATTGCCAACAGCCAGTTATTCCCGGTTCAAAGATCGGACCAAACCACAACAGTCCTCCGATTGGTTTCGCCAACAGCCAGGCTTGGTTAGTATCTAGGGCGACTTGATTAATCTGAGCTAGTTCCGGTTGCAGATAGTCATCGGTAAGCACTACTAACAGAGTGGGTAAATCTGTGACTGGGGGTTTACCTGTCCAGGGTTGGGTTTGAATGCCAACGGTTGTGAGTTTATCGGTCAAGGGTTGAGTTGGAACATTCCCCACAGCAGTGACATAAACTACTACTTGCCGCAAACAATCATAAGCAGTTTGGGGTTCTACTCCCAGCAAACTCCAGAAAGCAGCAGCAGCGTCTGACAATTCAGGCACCTTTGCAGCGATGTACCCTTTGTCATACAAATTTTCGATTACATAAGCCACCTGGTCTCGGTCAGCGTGGTCGGTTAGTCGTTCACAAATTTCCTCGTAGGTATACTGACCATCCAGCAACGGCATTAAATGACAGTAAAATTCTCCCGTTAAAGCGTGGGTGGCGTTTTCTGCCAATAGATAAACATGATTGGGTTCAATAATTTCAACGCGATAATGAGGACGGATTTGTAAGAGTGGTTCCATATTAATTATGGGTATTCAACCAGAATTGATCTAAGTCCTAATCCTATGCCACCATCTGCACCAATTTCCCGAGAATAGGTTCGATGGGAGGGAGCAAATATTCCGCCAGGTCGAGGGTTACTGTTTTTTCTTCCAATTTCAGAAATCGCCATAACGTACCAGTGGTTACGGCACCGTAAACCGTTGCAATTGGCCGTAGGCCACGCTCCGCGAACGCATTACCATTACCATTATTCTGCTGTTGGTTAAACCGAGCAGCTGCTACCATTGCGGCCATACACTGTCCTAATCCCCCTTTCAGGTCTTCTTTTTTGGCTTCTATAATAACGGCTACCGGGGCTTTAACAAATAACTGTTCCGGTGACAGACTAATAATAAAATCACAGGTACCATTTAATCCCACTTCTGGATCAACATTAAACTCTTCCCCAGAAAACAAGCTAACCTGGTTTTTATGGAATTCTCTAACTGCGAGTAATACTGGACATATCAAAAGTTCTGATCGGGCTTTTTCCGTATTCAATGCGATCGCTAGTTGGTAATTTTGGGTGATAAATTCCGCTAAATAAGGACTAGGAGAAATTAGGCGATCGCTATCGCTTTCAAAAATATTCCCTTGTTCGATTAAGGTTAAGTCAAAATCCTTGAATACTTTTTGAATAGTAAATTGACTGTAAGACATGAGCTATGGAAGGGAGTAGGGAGTAGGGAGTAGGGAATCGGGAATCGGGAATCGGGAATCGGGAATCGGTAATTGGGGTAAAATATTGTCTACTTGATTACTATGAAAAATGGGCTTATTGCCTTTTTTAACTATTTTTTTTTACTATTTCCTGACATGCTATACTGTGAATGCGATTCGGGCAAACCCCGACGCTACGGGAACGCAAACAGAAGGCAAAGTGTGCTATTCAATAATAATGCTACCGTAACGTAATTCCTATTTCAGTGACGTTTAACTCTCCCAATGGCAACTATTCCAACAATCTCAGAACATATTGAAATTACTCCGGGGGTTTGTGGCGGTAAACCTCGGATTGCCGGACATCGGATTCGAGTTCAAGATATTGTGATCTGGCACGAAACTATGGGAATGTCACCGGATGAAATTCTCTATCACCATCCTAGCATTACCCTGTCAGATGTCTATGCAGCACTGGCTTACTACCACGACCATAAAGAAGAAATCAGACAGGATATTGAGGCTGGGGAAGCGTTTGTACAAGCGGTACAAGCTAAAACACCGTCTCTATTGCAGCAAAAACTTCAGAATCGGCAATGACCAAAATCCGATTTCATTTGGATGAAAGTGTTAGCAATGCCATCTCTCAAGGTTTGCGTCGTCGTGGAATTGAAGTAACGACAACCTCAGAAGTTGGACTGATTGCTGCCTCTGATCAGGAACAGCTTGCTTTTGCAACATCGCAACAACGAGTTCTGGTGACTCACGATGACGACTTTGTTGTGCTTCATCAAACTGGAATAACTCATTCTGGAATTGCTTATTGCAGTCCTAATCGACGCTCAATAGGAGAAATCATAGGTACACTAACTTTGATTTGGGAAGTATTGCAGCCAGAGGAAATGCAAAATCATATTGAATTTATGTGAGTTTCCTTCGTCATTATCAATTCAAAATTCAGCAACACCATTCAATTTTGTTATTCCTACTCCCTCGGTGCGCTTTCCACTCCCGATTCCCGATTCCCGACTCCCGACTCCCGACTCCCCACTCCCGATTCCCCACTCCCACTAATCTTTTGCGGAATATAATTATCTACTGGTGTATACCGTTAAAGAAGCGAACATCGATTCACCAAAGGTTTCCATCGTGTCCACTCCAGTTGAACCATGCTCTCCCCAAACCCTCGCTGAGGCTAACCTGCAACCGAGGGGCAATGTTTATCCCAGTCCCATTACTTGGCGAGACCAGATTCTATACTTTCTGCTACCTGACCGATTCAGTGATGGGTTAGAAGCAGAACGGAAACAGTTTGACCGTAGTAACCCAAACCAATTTAAAGCCAAACATAAAGGTGACTGGATGAACCAGGGAAAACGGTTTCAAGGGGGTACCCTCAAGGGAATCGAGAGTAAATTGGACTACTTGAAACAATTAGGTGTTACTACCCTTTGGATTGGTCCAGTTTGGCGACAACGGATTGAACTAGACACCTATCACGGCTACGGGATTCAAAATTTCCTAGAGGTTGACCCTCGATTTGGCAGCCGTCAGGATTTACGGGATTTAGTGGATGCTGCCCATGAGCGGGAAATGTATGTGATCTTAGACATCATTTATAACCACAGTGGAAATAACTTTTTCTACAAAGACGAGAATGATAATCCTCATTCTACCCTTCCCTACCGTTTTGAACCCCCCTATCCATTTCATAGTTGGCGTTCTGGCACGGGTAAAGCAATTCCCCAAATTACTACAGAAATTGATGGGGTATGGCCTCAAGAATTTCAAAACATGGATTGGTACACTCGTGCTGGTCATATTAACGAATGGGGTGCAGACCCTTGGGAAGACAAACTGCATCCGGATCTAGAATTTCGCCGAGGGGATTTCTTTGATTTAAAAGACATTAATGTCGCTAAACCGGAAGTGTTAGCAGGGATTATAAAAGTCTATCAATACTGGATTGCCCTAAGTGACTGCGATGGATTTCGTATTGATACCGTTAAGCATATTCCTTGGGAAGTTTCCCGTAGTTTTTGTGGTGCTATCCGGGAATATGCAGAATCGATTGGTAAGCAGAACATCCTACTGGTGGGAGAAGTAACCGATGGGGCTCATATGTCCCGCAACTACCTAGAAGTATTTGGTCGCAACTTGGATGCTGTGCTTGATATTGGGGAACCCACAAAGCGATTAGCACAGATGGTAAAAGGATTAACACCGCCAAGGGAGTTTTTTGGTCAATTTGAGGATCATAATATCCTTGGTAGCCACCGGGAAACGGGACGGTATCATGTTTCGATCTTAGATGACCATGATATGGTCGGACGCGATCGCAAGCATCGGTTTGCTGCTAATAACTCTATTCCTAGTAAATACCAGCAAATAGCCCATGCGGTAGGGGTGCAACTGACCACGTTGGGTATACCCTGTATCTATTACGGTACTGAACAAGCATTTGATGGCACAGAAAACCGCCATGACCCTAGTGTTGAAGCAATCAATGAGTATGGCAACATTTCAAATAGCGATCGCTATATTCGTGAATCGATGTTTGGCGGTAGCTTTGGGGCATTTGAAACCAGTGGCTGTCACTTCTTTGACCCAGACCATCCCAGTTATCTCAGAATTTCTGCGATCGCAAACCTCCGGAATCGACCAGATCTGATTGGTAAAACCCTACGTGGCGGTCGTCAATACCTCCGAGAAACCTCCTATCTCGGCAAACCTTTTGCTATTCCTGATGCTGGAGAATTAATTGCTTGGTCAAGGATTCTCTACAATCAAGAAATTCTGGTGGTTTTAAACACCCATGGCACTGAAAACCGTGGTGCATACGTCACCATTGATGGTTCACTACACCCCCACGGCTCAACCCTTACTCTGCTCTACAACAGTTACTGGAGTAACTCTCAATTACGCCATCCACCCCAGAATCAAACCGTAATGGTTCAACATGACCAGGGTAGGGCAACGGTCAGGATTGACTTACCGCCTAGTGGCATGATGATTTTGGGCTAGGTATTCTACCGGAAATGATTAGCGACCATAATATTTTGCTCGGTGTCTTGATGCAGTCGCTCATGGGGGAAACCACGGCAGTCGCTCATGGTTAGAAGTTACCGTAAGACAGTTGAGCCTTAATCAATAAGTTTTACCCTTTTTCTGCATAGCCGACCAACCATAAAGGCTCAACGTAATCAGGTTTCGTCTCCGGGGGAACCCCCAAGACCGCGCTGCCTCCCCAAGACCGCGCTGCATCGCTTTCAGGGGTGAGGGGTTGCACCCCACATTTATTTTGCTATACTGAGATCAAGTAGATACACCCTGATGATCGAGAGAGTCACAAGCACGGCTCTCTATTTTTTTTTAGATAGCTGAACAGTTCTGATGGTGCTTGAAGTCAAGGGTTTCACGTCAACTGGTGCTTGCTTTGGGAGTACGTACCCGTGAAATGATAGTTTTAATCAATCCATACCCAAACGGACATTCTTCACGCTTCACCTAACCCCTAAAACCTAACACCTGTATGACTTTCAATTGCCTTGTCACCCCGTGAAAGCCGATGCACACTATTAAGTTTTGTAACATTTTGATCGTTTAAAGGGGTGAGGGGTTGCACCCCACATTTATCTTGCTATACTTAGATCAGTAGATGCACCCTGATGATCAAGAGAGTCACACCAACGGCTCTCTATTTTTTTTTGAGATGGCTTAACAGTTCTTTACGTATTTGAATTTATAGCTTTGAAGCGGTGCGTACGCTTCATCCCAATCATTAAGCCGATGGGCACTATTAAGTTTTGTAACATTTTGCTCGGCTTAAGGGATGAGGGGTTGCACCCCACATTTATCTTGCTATACTTAGATCAGTAGATGCACCCTGATGATCGAGAGAGTCACACCAACGGCTCTCTATTTTTTTTTGGCTATACTGTAATTACTATAGTGCGCAGTGCTGGGTTCAAGTCGAGGAGTCGAACCACAGACCAATTAATTAACACAACTTATCATGGAAGATCAGCAAATCTATCAGTCTGTTGCTAATTCTCTTAGGTCTGCTATCGGTCTGCTTGATATAGAGCAAGACTCACCCTTGCGAAAGGATGTAATTGCCCTGTGCGACCATCTAGAAAATCCCACATTTAGGATTGCTGTCTTTGGTCCGTTTAATTATGGCAAATCCACCTTGCTCAATGCTTTGCTAGGAAAGCGGACTTTGCCCATTGGTCTAATTCCCACTACAGGGGCTGCGATTCATATCCGATATGGAGAAGAATTGCATACTCGAATTACCCTGACTGATGGCACAGAAATTAGTGAAAATAGCACAAAGGTCCTCAAGCGCTATGCTATCCTCGATGAGCAACGGTGTATGCGCTCTGATGTCGCTTCGGTAGACGTTTACTGTCCCCATCCCTTCCTAAAAACTGGTGTAGAATTCTTGGATTTACCAGGAACAAATGACCGGGAAGCTCAGGATAAATTAGTGCGCGACCAACTGCTAACAGCAGATTTAGTCGTTCAAGTGCTGGATGGTCGCCAGCTCATGACTTTGGGTGAGCGGGAAAACCTGAGAGACTGGTTAATAGATAGAGGAATCAAGACTGTTGTTTTTGTGGTCAATTTCCTGAATTTATTGGAACCTGATCAGCAAAAAGAAGTCCAGACTAGGCTACGGTTTGTAGCCGAAAGTTTTCGGTCGGAATTACCGAATACTGTTAGTAACTTGTATCGCGTTGATGCCCTACCGGCTTTGAGAGCTAGACTAAAAGGATTATCTGATCAAGCACACACCACGGGATTGGCGATGTTTGAATCAGCACTGCAAAGCATGGTAGCTGCTCAACGAGAAAAGACAACGGTTCGCCTGGATCGTGTGGATGCGATCGCAACTCAAGTTAAAGCAGCACTACAGTCTAAAATCCAAGTCATCAACTCAGAATTAGAAACTGCCAAACAGAAGGATCAGGCTAAGCTTGAGCTGCAACAAAAAGCTCATAAATTAATTAAACAAGGATTCCAAGCCGCTGTTTCTGACTTCGAGAGTTGGCTGTATTTGCCCAAACTGTTAGAACGCTATCAATCAACACTTGCCACAGCACTTCAGCAAGGGGAATTTAGCAGTTGGCAAGCACAATTCCAACAAGACATCGATGAATATCAACAAGCAATCCAGGAATGGGTTGATAAAGCTTGTGAGTTTTTTGAGCATCAGTCTCCTGGTAAGCTAATCATTTCTGTTCCCGATACTCCCCAAGTTATTATACCTGAGCCTGCCGACTCTTCCGAGGAGTTAAAGACAGTTATCCCAATTGCTCTTGCTACTGGAATCCGTTTGGCTTTAAAAGGTAAAGTGGGCGCAGCTATGGCTGGAGGAGCTAGCTATATCCTCAGTAAAGGGGCAAAGAAAGATAAGTCAAATTCATCCGCTGACTCTTATGACAATCAAGTAGCCCAAGCCTTAAGTGATGCAGCTCAGGATTATCTGACTGGTTTCAGA
>NZ_JAAHHS010000298.1 GCF_010692395.1 Moorena sp. SIO3H5 | reverse complement strand
TCAGCAATATTCAGGTCGGTGTTACTTAGGTTCGCTCTGATCAGTAATGCTTTAGCAAGCTTAGCTACTCTGAGGTTAGCTCCAGTAAGGTTGGCTTTAGTGAGATCAGCTCCAGTAAGGTTAGCTCCAGTAAGTTCAGCGTCATTGAGAGTAGCTTCATGGAGTTTAGCATTCCCTAGGTCAATCTCAATCAAATCAGCGTTTGGGGCATCCAGCCCCCTCATGGAAACACCATAGTTGTTCAAATCTTGAAGGGCTATTACTCTGGCAGGGCTAGTGGGGACTCCGGATCCTGCGGCATTATCAACAATTTGCCATGCCTCATAGATTATCTTTTGTTTGCGTTCTGGACTTTCTAGTATGTAAAAAGATGCTCCAAATAAAAGAGCGAAACCTTCAACATTGTCTACTGTACAGACGAATAATAGTCGCTTTGCCCAACAAGACAAAACTGAGTCTTTAGATGAGCAAACTTGTTCGGTTTGAGTTGTCGTTTGCTGCAATAGACTTAATGCCAGTAGAGCCAAGTAAGCAATAATGAGAGCAACCACTACACGAAACCAAGTCTTGCTTAGACACTTGTTTAATAAGCCAATCACCTGTATCCTTACTTACTAAAAGTCCTTATCCTATTTGCAGTATATAGCAGGTCTTAATTGACAGAGGTAATTTCGTCCTAGGGAGTAGGGAGTAGGGACTAGGGACTAGGTAACTTCGGAATAGCTATACAGCTTTGCCAAAGGGCATTGCCACCATGAGCAACTGCCGTGGTTTCCCATGAGCAACTTCCCGTTGAGATTGGTTTTAGCACTTCTAGCTTATTTGAATTTGTCAATACATGAGTGCGTATTGTTATAATATGCTATAAGCAAAATAGTATCCCCCCCTGCACCCGCGCCCCATAATTTGGTGAAAGGGTATTGCAGCTGTTACCCCCTTCTAGATTGGGGGATGGGTACCTTGGGTGGGATTCTGGAGCTGGTGCTCTAGCCATCAGAATCCCTGGGAATTTCTCCTAGTCAAAAAGCGATGGGTCGTGGAAGGAACCAGGAGCAGGTCAGAGTTGAATAACAAATCAACTATATATAGATTTTATCGTACTTATGAGGGGAAGTCAGTGTCTTGATGCAGTCTGCCAATGGGTGAAACCCTCAGCACAGGGCTGCATCCCTACTCCCTGTTACGAAGTCTCTGCTCCCATTAACCCACAACAAAAGTACCTCAATCAATTGAGAAATGCTATAAGTGATATACTCCCAGGGCACCATCTCATTTAGAGATGATTTCAAGTTAACTTATATTGTCCTAAACTAAGCTGATCTAGCTGGAGGATTATCTTAGACTCTAAGGAAATCAAGCAGTTGCATAATTAAACTAATGCAACCCAGCAGCCACAAAAGATGGTTGTTATGGTCTAACTTATTATCTAACTATTTATATATTTCACTCACGGCAAACGCATCTAAATTCTAGAAGCCTTACTCAAAAGCGATGGAGCTCCTTAATCAGGGGGTTTCCAGTACTCGCTATTGCATCAAGACAAATATTTTTTTTATTTGAAAATTAATCAGCAAAACTTAATCAGCAAAACTTATCCTATGAATCTCATATCCAGTAGGCATTCCAAAAGAAGATGCGTCTACCTTGGTATATCACTAGCTGTGATGCTCGTGCTGGTGTGGAGTCATGGGGCAGTGGCTCAAGAGACTGCCTCAATAAACCCTAAACTGAAGGAAGTCCTGGACACGATCTGGTTGGTGATAGCAGGCTTTTTTATATTTTTTATGAATGCCGGATTCTGTTTATTGGAAACCGGTTTTTGTCGCAAGCAAAATGCGATCAATATTTTAGCAAAGAACCTAGTGGTGTTCAGTATCGCCACCGTAGCCTTCTGGCTTTGCGGAGCTGGATTAATGTTTGGTGGTAACAATCCCTGGATCGGGACTGAAGGGTTCTTTTTTCGTGGCCAGGACATTTTTAACTCCAATGGTTCTGACTCTCTGGCTATGAGGGAAGCTAAGTTTTTCTTTCAATTAATGTTTGCTGGCACCGCAGCAACCATTGTTTCTGGAGCGGTAGCCGAGCGCATGAGATTTTTGAGCTTTCTACTCTTCAGTTTCTTGCTAGTGGGATTTTTGTATCCCATCACCGGACATTGGGCGTGGTCGGAGTCTGGATGGCTGAGCGATATCGCTTTCGGAGGGTCTGGGAACTTAGCATTTTGGGATTTTGCCGGTTCAACGGTAGTCCACACCGTGGGAGGAGCTGCTGGCTTGATGGGAACCATCGCCCTGGGGGCACGGGCTGATAAATATCGTGACATTGAGCCATCAGAGTTCGATAAACTTGAGCCACGACAAAAAACTAAGTTTAAGAAGAAAATTGAACCCTTAAACGGGCATAATACCACCCTTGCCACCTTGGGATGTCTGATTCTCTGGCTAGGTTGGTTTGGGTTTAATGCTGGCTCTACCTTCGAGGCCACTTCCCCCGCCATTCCTCACATTGTTTTAACCACTACTTTAGCAGCCGCAGCTGGTGCAATTAGCTCGATTATCTTTTGCTTTGTCAGATACGGTAAACCTAATCTTGCTTTTATCATCAATGGCATTTTGGGGGGATTAGTTAGCATCACCGCACCCTGCGCTTACGTTAGTTTATTAGACGCAGTAGTGATTGGGGCTATCGGGGGAGGAATTTTTGTGCCCCTTTTTACTCGACTATTAGATTGGTGGGAAATTGATGACCCAGTTGGTGCTATTCCCGTTCACGGTGGTTGTGGATTATGGGGAACCCTGGCGGTGGGATTGTTTAGCATCGGACCAAACACTATAGAAGCAAACAAAGGTTTGGACTGGGCTTACGCTTTTGGAGATGGTCCTGCTCCAGGGGTCTTGCGCGGAGGCAATCCCAGTCAACTGATCGTGCAATTATTAGGTGCTGTCACTGTTATTATTTTTATCTTAGTATTCAGTAGAATTATTTTGTATGTACTTGCTCACGTCATACCTGGTGGGATCAGAGTATCCGTAGATGAAGAAAGAGATGGTTTGGACAAATCCACCTTTGAAGACAAAGTTCAAGATGTTTACCAAAACCAAATCGATAGGTTACGTAAAAAACTAGAAGATTTGGAAAAGATTAGCAAAAACAATTAAATAAAAAACACCCAATGACAAGCTTAGAACCAGGATCTTCTCTGAAAGATGGCGACTATACCATCCAAGGTGAATTAGGAACGGGGGGCTTTGGAAGGACTTACAAATCCACTCGTAAGTTACCCGATGGTCAGGAAGAGATTGTTGCGATAAAAATTGGAAACTATGAATTAAGCGATAATGAACGAAGCAAAAGAGAAGAAAATTTTAAAGATGAAGCGAAGCGACTAAACCAATTTAATCATAACCATATTGTTAAATTCATAGAGTACTTTTATGACAAGAGCATAAAGCGTCCTTGCCTGGTGATGGAATATATCGAGGGAGAGACCCTACAGAAACTCACTCAACCAGGGAATGGAATTCCAGAAGAACAAGCCATCAAATATATTCGACAAGTTGCCAATGCCCTCGAAGCAATGCATGAGGTTAATTTGATTCATAGAGATGTCAACCATCGTAATATTATGGTGAGACATGGAACCGAAGAAGCAATACTGATTGATTTTGGGATCGCCCGGGAATTTGTTCCCGACCGGACAATAGAGCAAACACAACAATGGTCTGAATATTATGCTCCACCCGAGCAACAACTACGCAGCCTTAGAGCAGGCCCACGAGTTGATATCTATGCCTTATCTGCCACCTTCTATTTCTTGTTAACCGGACAGCAACCAGTTAGTACCAAAGACAGGGAATATGAACTGAAAAGATATAGAAAAGAGCCTCAAAAACAAGATGTCAGCAAATTCGTCATTAACAAAATTTTGAGAAGACCAATTCTCAAAGGGATGGAATTAAATCCAAAGCGAAGACCTAAGACAATCTCAGAGTGGCTAAAATTACTAGAGCCTCCACAAGAAAGGAATCGAACTGAGATTTCAAGATGGGTGATTGGAGTTATATTCGGTTTGGTGCTATTAGCGGCTGTTGCTATTCCATTGATAAGTAATCTATTTAATTCAGATAATCCATCTAATTCAGATAATCCATCTAATTCAGATAATCCATCTAATTCAGATAATCCAACAACTACCAGTGATGAATGGACTAAACTTCAAAATCAAGGTTTATCGGCAATTTATGAACTAAAAAAAAACAAAGATGTAGACAACTTCAAAGAAGTACTTAATCTATTTGAGCAAAATAAAAATAACTATCAAGGAGAAAAAGAATTTGAGGAGCTATTTAGTGAACTAACCCGTAGATATGCTCAAGACGTATTAGCTCGAAGCGGAGACCCAGGAGTTCGCAAGGGAATTGAAAAGTTGGAGGAAATTCAGCAAAGGCTAGTTCAGAACTTCGACATCGAAAATCTTCCGGAAGATGATATCATCGCTCAGGAATATAAAGATGTTACTGCTCTTATAGAGAAGATGAAAAAATACCGTAACGGCAACAATTAGGATTTTCATGTCTTATTTAAATAAGAGCCAGTACAATCATCCCCAATAAAGCCAAAGCTGATACAATTATAGAATCACCTTTATTATCCTCAGATAAATCTTCCTGTTCTTCAATCGGTTCTTTAATAGTTTCCCAGCACGCCTCTCTAATGGTTGCACTCCACTCACTACCCATTTCTGAAAACCAAAACACATTAGGATCACCTATAAATGGCTGACGGTTAATGGTTTGCTCTTCACGGTTGACGGAGATTGGGTGACGGTTAATGGTTGAGCCTTGACGGTTGTTTAATGGGTGACGGTTAATGGTTGGCCTGTCAGGGTTATCAGAGTATTGGAACTGATATCGATAAGTCTCACAAATAATTGGTTTCGGCTGATCACCAGTAACGGTATTGTTTTTCTGTGACATCGATTAACACCGGATTCTAAAGGTTGACAACGTAAGCATTCAGCTAAGGCACTACCTGCTGAATGCTGAGTGCTAATAGCTGATTTCTAAGTATCTATATACTTATCGGGGTAATCACCAAGAATTATGCAAGAAATTTTCAAGACCAGTAAGCGGTCAGTGGTCAGCGGTCAGTAGTCAGCTTATTTTATTCAAAAGCACTGTGGCACAGGCTTCCAGCCTGTGACCTAACCTCAGCTTATTTTATTCAAAAGTACTGTGGCACAGGCTTCCAGCCTGTGACCTAACCTCAGCTTATTTTATTCAAAAGCACTGTGGCACAGGCTTCCAGCCTGTGACCTAACCCATAAGCTAATAACTTATAACTAATAGCTGACCGCTGATAGCTGACCGCTGATAGCTGATCGCTTACCTCTCGATAGCATAAGCCTCAACCTCCAAGCGAACCATCTTGACATGAGTTAACCCTTGACTATCTATTGGATAACGCTGGATGTACCTATCCACAACAGTATCCAAAAATGTTTCTCTCAACTCCTGAGGAATTCTATTGGTATAGGGAAACCAGGTTGTTCTTAACCAACCTTTCAATCCCTCCTTGCCTTGATGCTGCATATCCTTAGGAATTAACTGCACACGTTCAGCTTTAAATCCATTTTCTGGTAACCATCTTTGATACTCTTCAATGCCATAAAGCGATGCAGCGCGGTCTTGGGGGTTTCCCCCATGAGCGACTGCATCAAGACAATGAATAGGGAAAGGTAAAGCCTATAAAATACTCTTTCCAGTCTGGAGCAGTGATAATTTCATCTATGATCAGTAGTAATTCCCTAGCGTTACCTTTACCTCCCATCTGAAACAGTAATTTTCCGTGAGGTTTAAGGTGATTACGAATGCCTTTCAAAACTGACACATGGTCAGTGATCCAATGTAAGACAGCATTAGAAAAGACGACATCAAAGCTATGATTTAGGTTAATTGCTTTAGCATCCATAGGTTTAAACTCTAAATTAGGATACTCTACTGGGGGAAATGTCTTCCGAGCTAACTCAACCATGGTCTGGGATGAATCAATTCCTAAAACACTACCCTTGTTAAGAATACTGGCAAATTCAGCAGTAATCTTTCCGTCGCCACAACCAATATCCAGGAGTGTTTCGTTCCCCATTAGTGATAGCTTTTCAATTAGTTCCTTTGCCCATTTGAACTGTGCTGAGGAATTCTTAGCATAATCATCAGCATTCCATTGATTTTGATTGGTCATATTGCGAAAGCGGTCAGTGGTCAGTATTCAGCACTCAGCACTCAGCAGTCAGTGCTCAGGGGTCAGCTATTTTATTCAAAAGCACCTCAAGTAGCGATGCAGCGAGCTCATGGGGGAAACCCCCAAGAGCGACTGCATCAAGACAGGGTGGCACAGGCTTCCAGCCTGTGACCTAACCCATAAGCTGACAGCTGACCGCTGACCGCTGACCGCTTACCCTAAACCTATCGCCTCAAATCAACATAGCGAGTCAGAATCCGAATGATTTCACCTTCGACAGGGGAAGGAATCGGCGGGGTCCACGCTATGACTTCGGCAAAGCGAAGCACGTGTAATTGATGAATCACACTCTCTACACCTTTGGGTACACCACAGGCGAGGAGGCGGACTGGGGTTTTGCCCTGAGGGACATCATAGATCGGAGCTTTGATTAGCTCTGGGAGCGATGCAGCGCGGTCTTGGGGGTTTCCCCCATGAGGGACTGCATCAAGACAGGAACGTGGGTTTACCATGTAAATATCACCTTGTTTCTTTGGTGGTGGAACAGCGATCGCACATCCCGGCCTGTAGAACCTATGTGCGATCGCTTTGTGCTGGCGAGGGAATTGCCAATCACTGTAACTGCGTACTTTTATAGTATATCCTATCTTGGCCAGTTTGTCAACACTTTGAGTTTAAAAAAAAATTATAGAAGTATTATTTTCAACAATTGATGCTGCGAGAGGTTACAATCAAACGTAACGAGCGTTTAGTATGGTAAGAGGTTAAACACTAAAGTGGTAATTCACTGGAAATTGGCAGTAGTAATGGCTGAGCGCAACATCAGCAACAAAGATCTAGCTGAAATAATTGGAAAGCATCCTAACTCCGTTTCCAGGCTTAAACGGCATCGCCGTCTACCTAGAATTGACGAAGATATACTCAACTCCCTGTGCAAAGCACTCAAGTGCCAACCAGGGGACTTGATAGTCTATCAAGAGGATGAACAAGACCCCTAAAACGGGAAATTTACCGGTAATCGGAAATCGGACATCGGAAATCGGTAACCGGTAATCGGTAATTTTCCCTGAGCTTTAGCCATCAGCGCGTTATGGATGGGCCCAAAAGATAGGAACCCCTAGCGGTCTGGTGAATCGTCTCTGCAATTTTTTTAGCCACCTTCTGACTAGTCCAGTAGCTGTCGTGAGCACTACCACCATTTATTAATGCTAAAAATGTCGATTGTATCGGTTTAGCGACATTTTCTAATAATCCAGAACCGTAGGTAAGTACATCTTCAAGTTTGATAACTTTGTCATACTCATCTACTAATTTTGGCAACACTCCTTCTAGGGGCCAAGCAATGGGATCCCCCGGATGTACAAAGTTTTGCCAGGGTAAAGCCACTCCTTGTTGAGTCAGACTTCCGAGTAATTCCTTTAGTTTGGAACTAATATCATGGGTACTGCCATCTCTGGTTTTGCCAACAATATGAATCAGAGTAAATAGGGCAATCGGTGAACCCATGGTATGAACACTAGCCAGAGGAATAGCACTGTCTTGCTCAGATTCGATGCCCAAAATGCTTTTGCGAATCCCCTGAATACTCTGATGACCAGGTATAGTTGGGTCATCCCATCGACTAGCAAACAACACATCAAATAGGATAATCGTTCCCCAACTGTGAGTAACTAGGTGCAAACGGTCTTGATCCTGGTATCCCTCCAATCCCTGATAAGCTTGTTTACTCATCTGCTCAATCGCCAGAGAGCTAACATGTCTGCTGAGGTAGAGAGCTCCGTCTCCAACGAATTGTAAGATTTGCTTTTCACGGAAGTCTCTGAACCAGAACTCATTCCAAGCCTTCGATGCCTTCAATGCTCCTAGGAGTTCCTTCTCCTGCTCAATCACCACATTACCCCAGTAAAGAGGGATCTTTTTGAGTTGAACGGATGGCTCAACATTAGATTGAATCAGATCGAAAAGCTTGTCAGCGTATTCTGGTGTTTCTCGATCTTGGCGAGTATTGACACCATGTATAAACAAAATGTAGTCCGTAGCCACGGAGCAGCCTCTCTTCTATGGAATTTTATAGATGATTCCATCAGTTTATGCGATCGCGTACTCTACCCGACGGCTATCATCTATTTCTGGTAGGGAGTAGGGAGTAGGGAGTAGGGAGTAGTGAGTAGGAAATATGGCATCAAAAATTATCTAAATGGAATTCTTGATCGATGATGTTTTTACAAATAAGTATAAGATGCACCCGATATAATTAATGCCTTCTGTTTTAGATAATAAACCAGGCAATTTATTAGGTTAAAATTAAGCCCTGATTAGGTAGTTTGGTAAAATAGTTTCGCTATCTATCTGTCCCAATTCAATTTGCTTTTGGGTCAGATTTTTAGCTCCTTGGAGGTTAGCCCCTCTTAAATCTGTACCCTGGAGATTAGCTCCCTCTAAATTCGCCTCTTGCAAGTTAGCTTTAATCAACGATGCCCCCTGTAAATTAGCATTCCAGAGAATGGCCTTGTCTAGCTTAGCTCTCCTGAGAAGTGCCCCTTGTAGGTTAGCATCAAATAAGCAAGTGTCTGTCAAGTTAGCTTTAATCAAGTATGCTCCTTGGAGGTTAGCTTGATTACAGTCTGCCCCTTCTAGATTGGCTCCGATCAAACATGCTCCTTTTAGATTAGCCTGATTAAGAGAAGCTCCTTGTAGTTTGGAGCCATTAAGGTATGCCTCTTGGAGGTTTGCTTCTGTTAAGTTTGCCCCCATCAGTGTGGCGTGACGTAAATCAATTTTCTGATCTTCGAGCTCTTTTGAGCTGTCGCGCCTGGCAATAACCGTCAGGGCACCTTGAATATCAATAGGAAGTTTTTGGTCTTCTGTAATGGGAAGAGGACTGCATGAGTCATTGATTTGCTTTTGCATTTCTACATGAACCTTCCAAGGGGACTGATATCGCACTAACGTCGATAAAATATCCATAATTTTCCAGTGGTCTTCCGCAGAAACCTTAGCAATTCGTTCTAGGGCATAAATTCCACCTAGCCGCAGGGCAATCTGATCAGAACTCAGCCACTCCAGAGCATTATTCAAGGATTGAATTATTGCCTTATCTTCTGTAACCCTAGGAGTATTGAGAGTTATACCATTTTTTTCAAAATTTCTCCATAACCCTTTGTTTAAGTAGTAAATTTTCAGCAAAATTCCTAGTCCAATAGCCATTATTACAACTGCTATAAAAAACAAAGTTGGGTCTTTTTGCTCTACTTTATTGACAAAAAAAAATAGTTTATTGAGTTGCGATTGTTCAAGAAAACCCTCAACAAAATTTATGGGAAATACCACAAACCAATATAACGAAGCAATCCCTAAGTAGACTAAGCCACTATACATCAAAAAAACAACCATTCTAAACCGTAAAGGGTGATTGCTGGGGGGGGTTACCTTGAGTTTCATATTTTGTATTTTTTTTAATTAAAC
>NZ_JAAHHS010000297.1 GCF_010692395.1 Moorena sp. SIO3H5 | reverse complement strand
CTGTTACAAAAAGATACATGCTGTTTTGGCCTGACCTTGAACGTAGTTATAAGGGTTTGAGCTTCCAGAAAATCATTCGTAGGGTCAATTGGCCAGTTTATCTTTGCTAATAGAACTGGCATCAAAGCCTTATCTACTAAGCTTTTCAGGGATCATGTCACCCCCTCAGCTATAATTTACGTGTTTTTATCATTAGATATTCACAGATTTTTTGTTGTTGATTATTATCAATGTTATGATAATTTTTGGGTAGTTTATATTCACATTTTGGCATGGTACACTGTCTCCTATTTCTAATTTAGTTTGGAAGTAATAGCTAGCGCTATTGACTACTTAAAGAGACGACATATTTTTTCTGTGTAGCCGAGTATACTGCTACGCAAATTATCAGATTGCCTCTTCTATATATATGTGCAGAACTGTGAGAAAGTGTGACACCCTCTCGGTCGGGAAAATTCCAAAAAAAACAGAGTGCTTGCATTTTGAATAGCAGCACCTCTAGAAGAATGAGCCAGTCAATGTCACAGAATCCTTGAACAGGCACATTAACTATGTAGCCTCGTAATCAGACTCTAAAGCTGCTAGTAGACGTTGAAACAACATGCCTACTAATTTTGCTGGAAAATTCTTTGGGGTAGGAATTCTACTCTGAGTGAAAGCCTGCTGGATAGTTTGTAGCGTCTAGGCAGGCACTCAACAGGAAGTCGTGGCTATTCAAACAGTCCTCTCTAAGTGTTCAATCACTATGTTAAAGAATCAACAGAAAAAACCAAGTAAGCGCAATTTCCCAGTTTGGCAAATTACCTTACCGCTCTGTGGAGTCCTGATCTTTGCTATAGGAGCTATCACCACAATTTATATGATCAACGGTCGCTATCTTTTTCACCTAAAGGCTACTCCCAAGGGAATCGAAATAATGACTGATGTAGACAAAAGGGAAATCACAAACAAATCAAACAAAAATCAAATTAGCAAAAGGGATCAATAGACTTCCCTAGTTTTTCTGGGAGGTCTAATCAACAAGGGGGTATGGCAGGTGTGGTGAGGAGGGGAGTGGGAATAAGCTGTTAGCGATTTAAATTCTGAATGGGGGCGCTTTCGGGAGATGGGGAGAGGCTATGACGGGGTGACGGTTACCCTACACCGGAAAACCAACACTCTTTCCCCTACTCCCTGCTCCCTGCTCCCTGCTCCCTAAAACCTAGGACGATTTATCTCACCCAATTCAGAACTACTATAGATTAACGACCAATACTAACAATCCAGGTACCGATATAACTGGGTAGTGGAATATCACCAGCGGCTAAGACATAACAAACGAAGTAATAAGTACCCCCATCAGGGTTTTTGACATTGGACAATACTAATTCCACATTTTGCTTGGCTGGAACTGGCTCTTCCATGTAAATTTGAAGGCTATAATTCTCTTTGTCCCAGACTACTTCAGAGACCGGGAGGGATTTACCGTCAACGCGCACCTCAATTTTGTCCACGTCGAACTTACCATCGTAGTAATCTGGATAAGAAATAGAAAACTGAGCAACTCCCAATTCCAGTTTCTTCTTGGGAATCTTCAAGCGGTAACGATCCCAGTAATTGGGGGCACCGTTAAAATCTAGGTGATATCTCAGGATATTTTCCCGTTTAACACCACTCCAGAGTACCAATCCGGGATTACTCTGGGCTAAGCTCCGAACCGATAGCCCGGTCAAGACACAACCAGCTAATGCGATCGCGGAAATCAGGCTTTTGATGGAAGATTGTGTGGATAGCATAAATCTAATGCTGCTGACTTGAGCTAAGAATTAACAGTTATTGTTTTTTTTCACTGTACTACTTATATATATATACGCAAAAATATACGCAATATATATACGCAATATATCTCTAATACCAATTTCAAACCCTATCGCTACACCTTAATCACCCACTACACCCTATTACCCCATCATCCCATCACCTAGAAATCGATCTGACTAGTAAAAAATACTTACCACAACTGAGTGCAACAGCACAATTCCTAAAACAAGTTAAAAATAATCCTCTCTTTTGGCAGATCACCATAGGATCCAAACAGAGATCCGGTTATGGGGACACATGTCTTTGAACAGTCAGAGAAATTTATATAGAGAAATTTATGCCAGCAGTTTAAATTCAGCAAGAGGCGATGCCTGGTGTTGGATACAACGATAAGTAGCATACAACGACAAGTAGCACAGATGGGAAGCCAGTCAGCTGATCAGACAACTAAGGCTGGGAGGTTTTCCTCTCAAGAGCGAGTCAATCACCCACCCTTAAGGGCATTGGCGGTGTCAGGGAGCAAACTGATCCCGTTCTAGTTAAACTTGGGAATCCTCTAAACAGGGTGAACATCCCCCAGCAAGAAGAAGCTACCAGTTGCTAAAAACCACTCGAAATTAAAAGAAATAGAACGATAGATTGTCATCAAGGCACAACATTTCGACAAGAAGTTGTTACCTGATTCTATTTACCGAAAATAGTTACGGAAAACAGTTATTATTGCCAGTTTTCCTGATTCTTGTTGTCCTTACTTAAGGAGTATTTGTCACCCATGACCAAAAGCTATGTTAGGAGATACGGTGGCCTTAGCCCCTGAAAGTGGCTGGTCTGGACATCCTTTGACTGATGCCTCTAGACCCACCTTAGTGATCAATGAATTTTCCGTCGTTATTCCATTTAGACAACTGAAGGAGAGTCAATGACCCTAGCCATTCCCAAAGAGGCTGAAACGTCAGATTTACAGCCAACCAAAACTCGGATGAAGGTTGGTATCCCCAAAGAAGTTTACCCAGGTGAATGCCGGGTAGCTGCTACACCGGATACAGCGAAGGTGCTCCAGAAACTTGGCTTTGATGTGCTGATTGAATCGGGAGCAGGAGAGACAGCTAATTTTTCTGACAATGCTTACGAACAAGCAGAATGCCAAATCATTCCTGATGCCAATAGCCTTTGGTCAGAGGCAGATATTGTCCTCAAAGTGCGTCCTCCTCAGATGCATCCAACTCTAAACAAGCATGAGTCTGAGTTGCTATCAGAAAATGGCACTTTAATCAGCTTTATCTGGCCAGCCCAAAACCAAGAACTGATCGAACAACTCTCAACCCGTAAGGCTACCGTGTTGGCTATGGATGCGGTACCCCGCATCACGAGGGCGCAAAAGATGGATGCCCTCAGTTCTATGGCCAATATTGCTGGTTACCGGGCTGTGATTGAGGCAGCTAATAACTTTGGCCGCTTCTTTACTGGCCAAATTACTGCAGCGGGGAAAGTTCCCCCAGCTAAAGTGTTGGTGATTGGTGCTGGGGTAGCTGGACTAGCTGCTATTGGTACCGCTAAAGGTCTAGGTGCTGTTGTGCGCGCCTTCGATACCCGCCCCGTGGTTAAGGAACAAGTGGAAAGCATGGGGGGAGAGTTCCTGGAACTGGACTTCAAAGAAGACGGTACAGGATCTGGGGGCTATGCCAAGGTGATGAGTAAAGAGTTCATCGAGGCGGAGATGGCATTGTTCGCTGCACAGGCTAAAGAAGTGGACATCATCATCACCACTGCCCTGATCCCTGGTAAAAAAGCGCCGCTGCTGATCACCGAAGAAATGGTAGCGAGTATGAAAGAAGGCTCAGTGGTTGTCGATATGGCAGCTGAGCAAGGGGGCAACTGTGAAGTTAGCAAAGCCAATGAGGTCTACAAATACAAAGGTGTGACCATCATTGGTTTGACTGACCTACCCAGCCGTATGGCTACTCAATCTAGCCAACTCTATGGCACCAACCTTTGTCATCTCCTCAAGGACATGGGTGGTAGTGAAAATTACCGTGTCGATATGGAGGATGAAGTGGTTCGGGGAGCCTTAGTGCTAAACGCTGGGGATGTAACCTGGCCCCCACCCAAGCGCCCTACACCTCCAGCACCTCCCAAACCCGCACCCGAACCCCAGACTGTGGCAACTAAAGAGGAGTCTGTGCCAGAGACGAAGAAATCAAAGGGTATCATGGGCTTGCTCTGGCCAGTATTAGTGGGACTCGCCCTAATTGGCTTGGGAATCGGAGCACCACCTTCTTTCCTCTCCCACTTCACGGTATTTATCCTGGCCTGCTTCGTAGGCTGGCAAGTGATCTGGAACGTAAAACCAGCCCTGCACACTCCTTTGATGAGTGTTACTAATGCCATTAGCGGCATCATCATCATTGGTGGAATGCTCCAAATTTCCGGCGCAGCTACCTCACCTACTACTATTCTGGGTGCGATCGCAATTTTAGTTGGAACCATCAACATCTCCGGTGGCTTCCTAGTAACCCAACGCATGCTCAAGATGTTTCAGAAGTAGGTTAGCCGATTAAAGGTTACAGGTTAAAGGTTACAGGTTGAAGGTTAAAGGTTTGAAGGTTTGAAGGTTTTGAGAAGGTTGAAGGTTTGAAGGTTTGAAGCTTACAGGTTGGCGGTTACAGGTTACAGGTTATCTTCTGAACCTACCCTTCGGGAAGCCCAAAGGCCAACAACCAAACCACCTACCCTACACCGAACGCGAAAGGCCAACAACCAACTAACCTTGGCCTATCGGCCACGCGTGCGCGTTCAACCAACTAACCTTTAACATTCAACATTCAACATTCAACATTCAACATTCAACCAACTAACCTTGGCCTTTGACCACGCTAAGCGAACAACCAAGTTGAACACCATAAAACTAAGGAGACTATGTCAAATAATCTGTTGACAGTTGCCTATATTGCAGCTAGTGCTTTGTTCATTCTCAGCCTGGGGGGATTGTCTAACCAGGAAAGCGCCCGTAAAGGTAATATTTACGGCATTCTTGGGATGCTGATTGCCTTTGTTGCTACTGCCCTAAGTAGCAATGTAACCGCATACCTCACTCTGGGAGGGATGATTCTGCCAGGAGTGATTATTGGTGCGATCGTGGCATCTCGGGTAGCCATGACCTCCATGCCAGAACTGGTAGCAATTCTCCATAGTTTTGTCGGTCTTGCAGCTGTACTGGTGGGTATTGCCAATTACCTGCAACCGGAGGAATCTCTAACGGGTGCAGAAGTAACTATTCACCAGTTAGAAATTTATATTGGTGTGTTCATTGCGGCAATTACCTTCACCGGTTCAGTGATAGCCTTTGGGAAACTACGAGCTATCATCAGCAGCAAACCCCTAATGTTGCCAGCACGCCACGTACTCAATCTGGCTATGCTTGGGGCTGTGATCGGGCTGGGTTACCAGTTCATGACAGCAGAGGGGACAACTGGTCTACAACCCCTGTTGATTATGGCTGCGATCGCATCAGTGTTAGGCATCCACCTGGTAGCTGCTATTGGGGGTGCTGATATGCCAGTGGTCATCTCCATGCTCAATAGTTATTCCGGATGGGCCGCTGCAGCCGCAGGATTTATGCTCTCCAATGACCTACTAATTATCACTGGTGCCCTAGTAGGTAGTAGTGGTGCTATCCTCAGCTACATCATGTGCCGAGCCATGAACCGTTCCTTCTTCAGCGTGATTTTAGGAGGCTTCGGCGAAGGTGCAGGAACTACAGCTAAAGCTAAAGGTGGCGATCAGCCGGAAGGTGAAGTCACCGAGACTACAGTAGAAGATACCGTAGAGCTGCTACAAGGAGCCAAGAGTGTTATGATTGTTCCCGGTTACGGCATGGCAGTAGCTCAGGCTCAGCATCCGGTGTCCGATATTACCAAGATTTTGAGGAATGCCGGTATCAATGTTCGCTTTGGCATTCATCCAGTCGCTGGACGATTACCAGGACACATGAACGTGCTGCTGGCTGAGGCAAATGTGCCTTATGATATCGTTCTAGAAATGGATGAGATTAACGATGACTTCCCAGAAACCGATGTAGTACTCGTGATTGGTGCTAATGATACGGTTAATCCTAGTGCCATGGAAGACCCCAGTAGCCCAATTGCTGGGATGCCAGTCTTAGAGGTTTGGAAAGCTGGTACAGTGGTGGTTATGAAACGGGGAATGTCCAGTGGCTATGCTGGCGTTGGCAATCCCCTGTTCTTCAAAGAAAACACCAATATGCTCTTTGGTGATGCCAAGACTAACGTTAGCGCTATACTAGGCAAACTCGTAGAATCTAGCCGAGACAGTGCAGCATCTAGCTCAGGAAAAGTCTTAGCTACATCCTCTGCGCGCTAAATAAGAGTTAGAGGGGAATGACACCAGGGTTTTGACTCAAATCTTGACTTGATGTCGAGTTTGGGGGAAGTTAGGAGTGTGGAAAGGGGATATTTTATGGTAAAAATTCCCTGCTATTCTACCCTCCTTCTTCTTCCTCTTCCCTATCTTTGTAAGCATTAGCTGTTGGCGTAGCCTGCGCGTAGCGCATATGCTTACATTTTATCTTTGATTTCAACAGCAAGATAACGGAAATAATTGATATGGGTTTTTCTGTAGACGTTACTAGCAGCAACTACGGCACTGAAGTTTTAGAAAAGTCTTTTGAGAAGCCTATATTAGTAGACTTCTTTGCTACGTGGTGTGGCCCCTGTCAACTGCTCAAACCAACTTTAGAGAAACTAGCTAAAGAATATGACTTTGTGTTAGCCAAAGTTGATATTGACCGCAATCAAGACTTAGCGAATAATTTTCAAATTGAGGGAGTACCCGATGTCAGAATTGTCACCAATGGTGATATGATTCCTGGTTTTGTGGGGGTTTTACCAGAAATTCAGTTGCGGGAAATGTTGGCTAGGTTAAATTTAAAGTCTGAGTTAGACATTGGACTAGAAGAAGCTCGGGTTGCCATGGCAAGTGAGAATATAACCCGAGCCAAACAGCTCTTTGAACAGCTAATTTCCAAGTATTCAGAGAATCAAAATTTAGTCATTGAAGTTGCCAATTTTTTGGTTCATATTAATGAGCCAGAAGAGGCAACCACACTCTTAGACACCATTGAATACAATGATCGAGAATACTTCCCTAGAGCTCAGGCAATCAGAGCATTGATTCAATTTAAGCAGCAGGCGAATGCTATTGGGGAAAGTGAATTAGATCAGTTATTTGCTCAGGCATCTCGGTTAGTTGTAGAGGGAGACTATGAACCAGCCCTGAAAATCTTTTTAGAAATCGTCAGTAAACATCGTAACTATAGAGATGATGGTGCAAGAAAATCCATGATTGCGGTGTTTGATGTGCTCGGTAATGACCATCCCCTGACGAAAAAGTATCAGCGGGATTTGATGCTATCCCTATATTAGTTTTGGCTAAGGGTTTAATAGGGAAAATCAAAAATAGAAAAGAATAAATCTATTTTAAATCTATTTAAAAGTAACAAGTTGCCAGTAACAAGTTTTAACCTGATATATCAGTAGGGTAATCTGTATGAGCAGCTTCTAACTTCATCAAAATCTTCGGCTTCAGCTTTTCAAACTCTTGCTTAAGTACTCCTTTGCTCAACATTGCTTGATTAGTTGATTTTATTGTCTTAGAGGTATTCGCCCAATCAATGAATAGCTGGCGTTGGGCAGGAGCAATAGTTGAGGTCATTACATTAGCACAGTATTCTGGTTGTGATTGGGCAAAAAACAAAATACGGTAATATCCAGTATCTCCCAAAAGTCTGACTATGTTCTGACCGTGATTTGTTTTGAGGTCTAAGTAGCAAGGAAGCCAACAAGCACCTTGGTAGCGATTATGCACTGCGGTAATCCATAGCACCATGGGATGAGGTACCATCACATATAAGAATTGATTGTAGCGTGTACTAACCTGACGGTTCTCAATCTCTTCTTTAGTTAGCATCACCCAGAGGGTAGGAAAGGTTGTGTTAGTGGTACGAATTATCTTAGGAAAGACAATAGATGCTTTAGGTTTGTCATCGGGCCATGAGGTTTGCCGACAAATATCATTCCCTGATACAGGAAGTATTTGTGTTGCCTTACTCAGAGGCTTCTCGGATAGTATTGTTTGAATCCGATGACCCAGATAGCGACCGCGATCATGACCTTCGTTTAATGAATCCAATGCTCGTAGGATAATCCCGACATTTTGAGGACGATCAGATACCTCTTTCGCTATACAGGTCATGATTAGGTTCTCTAGGGACTTCGGCAGCTTTAGTTTGGGGTTAATCGATCCAAAGGATTTAGGTGGGCTGAAGTGATGAGCTTTGTACCAACTACCAAAGGAATGATCTTCTGGAAGAATAGGCATGTGACCAGTTAACATCTCAAACATCATCACCCCGAGACTATAGATATCAGAGCGTTTATCTAGTTCCTTTCCCTCCATTTGTTCTGGTGAACAATAGGCTAGGGTACCCATAAAAGAATGGGTTTGAGAACCATCAAACTGAAGAAGCTTAGCAATGCCAAAGTCAAGGATTTTGATCAGTTCACCGAAGGAGGAATCTTCGACAACGAGAATGTTACTGGGTTTAATATCACGATGGACAATTGGAGTGAGTGTGCCTTTAAATACAATGCCTTGGTGAGCACATTGTAATCCCAGACAAATTTGGCGGGCAATATGCAAAAATCGGGGTAAGGATAAGGTTTTAGTGTGAATTATTTCGCTTAAATTTCCCCCTGCCAAGTATTCCATGACGTAGAAGGAAATATCATTTTCATCTATGCCATAGTCCCTAACTCGCACGATGTGATTGCTTTTCTCACCAAGCAAAGCGCAAATTGTTGCTTCCCGTTCAAAGCGATCGCGCATTTTTTGGTTCAATAATGTATGGGAGAGAAATTTGACAGCAACGGTTACACCTCCCAATAGCATATCTTTGGCTTGATACACTTGACCCATAGCACCTTTGCCGATCAACTTGACCAGTTGATAGCGATTGGCGAGTAGACGACCTTTGTTAGGGTCTGTGATCATAAGTTTCTTGGTGAGATCCCGAATGTAACGTGTTCATGAATCATTAGTCATTGGTCATTTGTCATTTGTAAATACTAGTAGACTTAATGTGGATCACAAAGGACTAAGGACTAATGATTAAGGACAAAACTGACTAAGGACTTGCGCAAGATAAACGCTCTTAAGCAACTGTGACAGGCGTACTGCTTTTAAAACTCCCTTAATTCCAGAATACTTCTATTTTTGCTGACGTTTCAAAGTTGCTTCCATTGTGCTACTGAGATAATGACCTGCCATAATGCTACTGGAGAGGTAGTATATATTTTCATTACGTTGATACCGGGTTTCAAAACCACTGCGTCGTTGGCGATCCCCTAATACCCAATACCGTTGCACAATGGATTCTGGAGCCACCCAGCCTTCTCCCTCGACACGACCTAGGAGGCTGTGTTGTAAAACAAAGGTATACTTTGGCTCGCCAGTATCAAGACGCCCTAGATACTGGCAAGAGATATTCTCCCGTTCACTATTGGGAAAAACCAGTCTTGTGACCATAGTAAACCAGTTTTCCCGACTCCAGGTAACCATAGTCCCACCTCTGACTACAATTAATTTTCCATTGCGTTCCAGCCAATTGCCCCGAAGTGTCCAGCGTCCTGCCTCCAATAAAAAGGTGTGAGCCACGGTATTACTCTTGATCTGTTAATGAATATTACCCTCTCATCGTTCCCCACTAATTCTAGCTGCTATACCTAAGGTTGTGGGGTTTACCCCCTCAGGTTATCCCATGGGCAAACTTCCGGCATTAGCCCAGCTCCTATGGATCAACAGACAAACTGTTGAACTCTGCTCCAAACTCACCCACGGGGGAA
>NZ_JAAHHS010000296.1 GCF_010692395.1 Moorena sp. SIO3H5 | reverse complement strand
TGGTACTGGTGCTGGCAACCTGTGCCAAGCACTCCCTCGTTATAAGGTCTCAGGCGCTGCCACTGCTGATCATGGCTGATAGTGAGGGCGTTGGGGGCAAGGAAAGACATACCATCCTTCTTGAGATTGCCTTCGATATAGCCTTGGCTGTTCGGTGGGTCTTGTAAAATGTGGTCTGATAAGTCACGCCCAGATACTAGCAAGACTTTCTTGAGAAGAAAGTTTAGAATGACATTTTTACTACCATAGCGTTTGATTACATCATCAATCCAAGCCCCTAATACTTTTTCAAGGTCGAAACCACGGGGGTTACGGATAAAGCCACTGGCTAGATTACCCAGAAGCCGTAACAAGTCGATTACATTGGTAGAAGGGTAGGTGTTCATTATTCATTGCTCATTGTTTCGTTTACAAATCCTACTTGAGCCTTTCCAGCAGACTTATCCATTGCTTGTATTTTCCTTAAGGCTATAAGCTTAAGCGAGAATTTCTCAATCTACTCCTTGATCAGAACTAGTGGCTGCTTTCTTGCATGCTTCTGACCACTTGGGTTACTAGATTTCGGGGCATAAATCTTATACTCAGGGCAAGCAACTGGTTTTTGATACCAGGGACAACAACAGTTCGATTTTTCATCAGACCAAGATAGCCAATCCTAGCAACAGTTTCAGCATTCATAATCTTTTGTCCACTAACCAGCTTAGAGTCTTCCATGTTTGCCCGAGCTTGAAAACCCGATTCTGTTGGTCCTGGACACAGAGTAGTTACCGTCACCCCTGAACCCTTTAGTTCATTGGCAATTGCCTCAGAAAAGGATAGGACATAGGATTTCGTAGCATAATATACTGCCATCAACGGACCAGGCTGAAACGCTGCTGTGGAGGCAATATTTAAAATTTTTCCAGACTGTTGTTGCACCATAGCTGGCAGAAATAATTTGGTCAAATGGGTCAGGGCTACTATGTTTAGCTGCATCATGTTTAGTTCAGTAGCCAGGTCTGTTTCAGCAAAAGCTCCATAGGTTGCGAATCCCGCGTTGTTGACTAGTGCATCAACCTTGGTACCTTCCTCTTGCAGCTGGTCAAAGATCTCCTGTGCAGCTCCTGGTACTGACAAATCCTTCGGAATAACCCTGACAAATGTCCCAAATTTTTCCCTAAAATCCTCGGCCAGTTGAGATAGTTTTGACTCACTTCTGGCAACTAGTACTAACTTGTAGCCATCGCGAGCAAATAACTTGGTAAATTCATAACCAATTCCACTGGATGCACCAGTAATCAGAGCCGTTTTGGGAATATCCTTTCCCTGATTTTTTAGATTCATTTGAGGTGTATTTTAACAAAAATTAACCCAGGAAATCTTGAAGAATTATTTCGATAGCTTTTCCAAAGGAGTTGGAAACAATGATTCGAGTTTTTTTCATTATAAATAATCCCTAGAGACTTGATAAGCTCTTGCCTTTTTAATTTTGCCTTTTGCATTTTCCTAAGGGATTATGTTCACAACTCAAATGGAAATCCTATGTAGGTTATAGTTATCCAATAGCAGTTGTAACTTAAATTACATTTTAAGCAGATCACCAGATCCTAGGGCAATGAAAAATCAAACCAATGAAGCACACACAGGGACTATAGTTGAGGTATAGCATACTTTTGAGAAATTGAGGGACAAGGGGGGCGCTAGGTGAAGTAGGTGCTTCAGTTGCGAAAAATTTCTCTATTGCCTTGATATTTATCCTCACAGGGAGCTTTTCCAAAACCCGATTGTTGTTAAAAAACTTAATAATCATGAAAGATCAATGGTCGTTAAGTCATAATGGAAAGTGTTGGAAATTATAGTTTTTCGAGGAGAGACTTAACAACATCCAACTGGGGAGCAAGATTTTGTCAGGACTGAACCAAAATTGGCCAACAAACGCCCTTATACAAATTTGTGATAGTTCAATGACTCCTCCTTTGACCCAAAGCAAGGGGATGGGGTCAAAGGAGATAGTCACTGACAGTAATTTATTCTTACCCTAGGGACAGCGCGTACCAGAGAATCGGGCATCAGACCAAATAAGCGTCACAACATAGAAAGGAAAAAAGACAAATGACACCCTTATTGTTATTTACTCTCAATAAGATCCTTAAATAGTTTTCCTAAAAAAATATTCGGCCAGCATCTGGAATGCTAGGCATTGAGCTTGTAGCTTGCTTTATTCCGACAAAAGCCAAGATTCAACTAAATCAAATGGAAAAAGATATAATTTTTGAACCTTTGGAGTTCCGAAACTTGACCCTAAAGAATCGGATATTTCGTTCTAATATTTCTGGTCGATTTGACAACTATGATGGTTCCGGTAACCAGGCACGGATCAATTGGGAAGAGAAATTTGCCCGAGGCGGCGTCGGTGCAATCGTCTCTTCCTTTACACCCGTCCAAATCCGAGGACGAATTTTACCTAACTATGCCACGATTGACCGGGATGATCGAATTCCTTTCTGGCGCAAAGTGGGGGAGAAAGTTCATGAATATGACTGTAAGTTTTTGATGCAACTGAGCCACTCTGGTCGTCAGCGGGATGTTGGTGGTGTGGAGAATTTGCATAATAAGGGTTTGAGTTCAACCAGTGAAACTGAGTCATTTCATGGGCTGGAGTGTCAGGCAATGACACGCAAGGAAATCAAGGAAATGATTCAGGCATTCGCTGATGGTGCCAGACGAGCTCGTGAAGCAGGACTTGATGGGGTAGAACTGCACAGTGCCAATGGCTATCTGATTACCCAATTTCTGAGTTCAGGCATCAACGACCGCAAGGATGAGTATGGCGGTTCTCTGGAAAATCGAGCTCGTTTCTTACTGGAGATTATCCAGGCAATACGCAAAGAGGTAGGAAACGATTTTCACCTCCAGGCAAAAATCAGTGCAGTGGAATACAACGATGCTGTGATTCCTTGGGATAAGCCTGGAAATACCCTGGAAGACTCTATCCAAATCTGTAAGTGGGTGGAGGAAGCTGGAGCAGATGCCCTTCATATATCTACTGGAAGCTTATTTCCCCACCCGTTGAACCCACCTGGTGAGTTTCCCCAGGACGAAGCATACCGATGGTACGAGATCATGCTCGGAAGCGGTATCTATACCTTCCGCAATTACTTACTGTTCCGGTATCGATTCCTATTTCCCATCTTCTTGTTCTTGTGGAACCGAGTTTACAGAAAGGGTTCGACTCAGCCGATTATGGGCAAAGATGTACAGGATAAAGCCTTGGACGAGTCCTTCCGGGAGTTTGTATCAAGTCAAACCATGCAGGAACTCCTAAATAAATACCAAGGTATTAGCATCAGTGATGCTCGGGAAATCAAAAAGCATGTGAATATCCCAGTCATCTGCACCGGAGGTTTTCAGCAAGCATCCTACATCCGTGAGGCGATTAGTGAAGGATTCTGTGATGCGGTTAGTATAGCCCGCCCTCTGGTTGCCAATAATGACCTAGTCCAGCAGTTTCAGCAAGGAAAAGACCTGCCAGACCGACCCTGCACCTACTGCAACAGGTGCTTGCTCAATGCCCTACAAAACCCTCTAGGCTGCTACGATGTGCGCCGATATAATGACGACCACGACAAAATGATTGAACAGGTGATGACTGTATTTGACCCACCACCATTCTCGTAATTCTTGATTATCTTGGTAAACAAAGAGGAATAAAAACCTCTTCTAAGAAATAGAAATGTTTCTTTACATCTTATAGAGAATGCGATCGCTAGCCAACGCCCTTCGGGCTAATCGCTTTCCTCGAATGCTTTTTTCTATAAGACTTAGGATATTACGGTACATAGGTTGAGGGGGCACGGCTGTGTACCCCTACAAATGGCGTTCATTTTTGGATACAAGGGTAAGTCTTGAGTAAATCAAGACTGAGCACTCAACACTGACGCACTATTTTTATAGATCACAAGTAAGAAATTGATGAGTGAATCAGAAAATCCAACCCTACTCAAGGGTGCTTTCAAAACCTTAAAGCGGTTTTGGCTTCTTATTATCGGAGTTGTACTAGTCATCACCCTTGTGATAGCTTGGCCGTTGATATCCAACTCCCCAGTTAGATATGCAGATATTAACGACCACTTTAAGTATGGCTCCATTGGCAGCGAGCCAGTGAATGGAGTTCCCTACTGGATCTGGAAAGTACTGCCAGCAATTTTTCCAGATAAGCTACCCGGTGAGGGTTATGCTTCATTAGGCTTTCTCTATGAACCAGGGCAAGACAGACCCATCGGCTTTTCAAAGCGTCGGATCTTAGTTGACCGTGTTGGTTTAAATTGTGCAGTTTGCCATGCTGGTACAGTACGAGATACCCCTGATAGTACACCCAGGGTAATCACCACCATGCCTTCCAATACGGTCAATCTATCGGGGTACATCAAGTTCATCTCCCAAGTACCATTTGATCCACGATTCAACGCTGACCGGATTTTGGCAGAGATTGCAGCCCAAGGGGAAAAGTTCAACCCCATCCAGAAATTAATTTATCGCTACCTGGTTATTCCCCAGACTCGGGATGCTTTAATTGCTCAGGGTAGCCTACTCGCCTTTTTAAATAACCAACCTGATCGCGGTCCTGGGCGGGTGGATACGTTTAATCCCTATAAATCCCTACAATTTCGCTTCCCGATGGATCAGTTAGACCCTGATGAACTTATTGGTGGTGCAGATTTTCCCTCCATCTGGAATCAGAAGCCTCGTGAGGGTTTGCAGTTGCACTGGGATGGTGATAATGACTCGGTGGATGAGCGGAACCTGAGCGCTGCTTTGGGTGCAGGGGTGACACCAACCACCGTAGATTTGGATGGGATTCAACGGGTTGCTGATTGGCTGTGGGAATTACCAGCCCCGCCCTATCCCTATGAGATTAACCAAAATTTGGCAGCAGTGGGTAAACCAATTTATGAAAACAACTGCGCCAGTTGCCATGCTTTTGGTGGTTCAAAGGTTGGCAAGGTAACACCTATTGAAGAAATTGGTACAGACCGATATCGCCTAGATTCCTACACCTATGAACTGCTTTCTAACCAAAATACCCTCTTTGTCGGGACACCAAGGCGTTTCAACCATTTCCGCAAGACCAATGGCTATGCCAATGTGCCCCTAGATGGAATTTGGCTACGAGCTCCCTATTTACACAATGGTTCAGTACCAACCCTCAGAGACTTGTTGGAAACCCCCGAAAACAGACCCAAAGAATTCTATCGGGGTGATGATGTTTTCGATCAAGAAAAGGTTGGTTTTGTTTCCGATGTAGCCGAGGATCATACCAACAAATTCTTTAATATTGATACAACAATTCCTGGAAATTTCAATACTGGTCACTTGTATGGAACTGACCTCTCTCCAGAAGCAAAAGATGCCTTAGTGGAGTACATGAAGACCCTTTAATAAGGGATATAGCGCTACGGGCAAGTCAGAAGTTAGAAGTCAGAAGTCAAAAGTAAGCTAGGACTAGGTTTCGGAGTTTATAAATATTAAACATCTGAATGCGTAGTGCTATAACTATACAGAATTTTTGACAAACAAAATTTTTATTTCACAACAAGTAGATTCAATAAATAGATTTAATCAAGAGGTAAGAGGTTAAATGAACACTTACGCTAAATGGTTTGGTCGTGTAGTATGGCTTGGCATCATTATCAATGTGGTGTTTTTTGTCATTCCCTTATTGTTCTTACCAGAAGTCATGCTTTCGTTATTAAAAATGCAAATTCCAGTGCCGATTATCTGGGTACGTGCTGCAGGATTGCTGTTGCTGGAAATCAGTATTTTATACATTCCTGGTGCCATGGATCCCTATCGCTATAAAGCAACAGCTTGGATGTCCATATTGGTCACACGAGGTGGTGGAGCTACGTTTTTTATAACGGCTGTCTTGTTATTTGGTCAAGATCTGGGATTTCTGAGTATTGCTTTGGTTGACCTTGTATTCGCAGTTATCCAAGGAATTCTATTATTCCTTGCCCTGCAAACTCAACAACCCTTTATTTCACAAACAGCCAAGGGATTATCCTAACTTTTCGGGAATAGTAATACTTATCACCTAGCACTGCACTCAGCACTATCTAGCAGTAGGGAAAAAAATAACGTTATGGAAATGGTGAAGACGAAATTAGGGACAATACTAATAACGATTGTGATTAGTATTTTCTTGCTGGCTGGAGTTGTAGCTTACGTGGGATGGTACAACCTATTTCGAGAAGACCCCAATCCTCCCACCTATTACGATTATGAGTCGCCAGAAGAACATTTCAAGTATGGTTCCATTGGCACAGAAAATGCTGAAGGTGTACCGTATTTAATTTGGCTGGTGCTTCCCCGGATATTTCCAGACAAACTACCAGGACCTGGTGGTTATACCTCTTTGGGAATTATTTGGGAAGAGGGGAAAGAATTACCTGTTGGCTTTTCTAAAAAAACTATTGGTTTTCCCCGTCAGGGCATAACTTGTGCTGCCTGTCATACGGCTACATTTCGCAAAACTCCTAAAGATAAACCCACGATTATTGCAGCAGGGCCGTCCAATAAGTTTGATTCTCAAGGCTACCTCCGATTTCTGCAAGCTTGTGCCAATGATCCACGATTTACAGCCGACTATATTCTTGGAGAAATTGGATATAACTATGAGCTTTCTTGGTTTGATAAATTACTTTATCGCTATGTAATTATTCCTCAGACCAGGAAATCAATTCTGGAACTTGAGGAAGCATATGCGTGGATGGAATCTCGTCCGGACTGGGGACCTGGTCGGATCTCTCCGTTCAACCCTGTTAAGTTTCGATACTTAGATCAGCCTCTAGATGATTCTGTTGACAACTCCGACATGATGCCCCTTTGGAATCAAAAAATGCATGAAGGATTTGCCTATCATTGGGATGGCTTAGAAACGTCACTGAGGGAAACCATCCAGACTGGGGCAATCGGTGATGGTGCTACTAGGAAGTCGATTAATATCGAAGGTTTAAAGCGGGTAGAAGATTATATTACTGAATTACCTCCTCCCCCATATCCTTTTGAGGTTAATCAAACATTGGCAGCAAAAGGTAGTGAGATTTTTGCTAATACCTGTGCATCCTGCCATGCTTTTGGTGGAGAACGGACAGGAACTGTTATTGAGATCGATGAGATTGGTACTGACCGCAACCGCTTAGATATGTGGACTCAGGAAGCAGCTGATGCTTATAATGAGTACGCTGAAGGCTATGAATGGGACTTTGACTACCTGCGTAAGACTAATGGTTATGTGGCAGTAGCCCTTGATGGACTTTGGCTAAGAGCTCCTTATCTCCATAATGGTTCGGTGCCTAACCTAACCAACTTACTGGAAACTCCTGAGAACCGGACGAAGGTATTTTACCGGGGATATGATGTCTATGATCCCGAAGAAGTCGGCTTTGTCTCGGAGGGACCAAACGCTGAGAAGGAGGGTTTTAGATACGATACTACCGTTATAGCTAACGGTAACCAAGGACATCTCTATGGTACTGATTTACCTGAACAGGATAAGAAAGCTTTGATTGAGTATCTCAAAACTCTGTGATCTACTTGACTGTCTAAAGCACTAGCATATGGGGCAGATAAACTCCCCCATATGCGGCAATTAAACTAATCGCTTTTAGTGAAATCTTTCACTTTTAATTAAACGAGAGTATTCTATATAACAATTATCGAAATCACCAAACTTTTTTTGGGCGACTCTACAAGCTAAAAACTAGTATTTTAGCTTCTTCAGTACATACTATGCTAAATGAGGCACAAAGCCTTACAGGGCAAGGAATTAACTTAAAAAGTTAGTTTCTTTGAACGAAAGTATTGCCCTGTAAGGCTTTTATAGATTAAAGACTCAATATTGGCATAACAAGTCCGGTAGAACCATTTTCGGAGAGCGACAGAAGAGGGATATTGTGTATCACCGACTCGAGTTTACTAAAGATTTCTCGGCAAATTGCTTTCCGCACAAAATGGAGAGGGGACATAAATAGGAGGAAGAAGCTCAATAAACTTGGACACAATCAATTCATTATTTGAAGCCACAAATTCATAAAAATTTGCGCTGTTCCAAATTAAATAAACGTATTTGAAATGCTTTTTGATGGCATTTGTAAGAGATTTAAAGTCTACTTGCCCTCGCTCTATCACTTCTAGCATATCCACACGTTTTTCCTCAATTTCACTATCTGAGAAATAGTTCGCTTTGTACTGGTCATCCTTAATTTTCTCTCGCTTTCTATATTCTGATTCATCTGGATGTCTGAGCTTCTCTAGAAAAATTATCAGACTATCTTTCTTAAGCAGCCTTGCTACATAATCTATTAAATCTTCTCGTTCTGATCCATAGAATGGAAACGTAACATTTTCATATATGATGTTGAACCCGTTATATAAAAAACTCAAATCTTGTTGAGAAGTTATATATTCTGGCGTTAGGTTTATGAAGGAACCATGATGGAATTTCGAGTAATCGTGGTTACACAATCGATAAAAATTGTTTTTGCTATTCACACTAGTGCTAGTTGACAGTGTTCTAATCAAGCCTTTTGAAAATTCTGCCATTGTTCGTCCATTTACACCATCTCCGCCACCAGTTTCCCATAATGTAATGTAATTATCCTTCTCTTTTACTAAGTGTTGAGCTAACCGATATATGCCTACTCCTATGCGGCAATTTTCTTCAACCAAGAATGGAATACTTGCTACAAAATGTTTATCAAATATTCCCATATTTCTCTGAAATAAATCATGATAATCCAATAAATAATCATGATTTGAAAGATAGTTCACATTACCCGTAGGGATTGCGGAGGGAACCTGTTTCATTCCACCTGAAATGTCATGAAAATGTTTAAAGAGCAGTGGATTTTTATTATACAACTGCAAAGTGCGCTCACGGATTTTACGGTATCTTTCCTTTTCCAAGACTCTTCTTATTGTAATTATGTTTTAGCTGTAATTGATCTTTCTTTGGGATTAGAAAACAAACGATAAATCAAGATATAAACTCTCAATTGGTAATTGGGAATTTCTCCCTCTATTATCTCTTCCAAATGTCACCAAGTAGAACACTTTCAGTTCCACGACTGCGATCTCTCCGGTAAACTGAGGAGTGAAGAGTTAGGAGTTAGAAGTTATCCTTTACCCTACTTCTCCAGGGAACGCGAACGCATACATACTTTATCCTTCACCCTTTATCCTTCACCTCAGCAATTTGATTTAAGCGATCGCAAATCCCTCTTAGTTCAGTTTTACTACACACTGGATCTCGTGGTGCTGGCAATTCTGTGTTGGGCCATGTGGGTAAATCAAAACAGGGACAACAGTTTGGTGGTATCCCAGCGGTTTTAATGGGTACAGGCATATCACAACGGGAACAAGGAAGTATATCCCACTTGGGTGTTAATAAATCCGCAATTGTTTCATCAGTTCCTTCTAGGTAACAATCACCAGTCTCTGGTGAAATAGCTAGCTGCCAAATCGTTTCAAATTCTTGGCTGTAGTGCTTGCCATTTGTAAGTGATTGTGGTTGCATAGCTAAAAAACCATTGCGCATCACAACCTTTTTGCCTAACTGGAACCAGTAGGTGAGATAACGTTTGACTTGTGATTCAGATGCCATTGGTTTGTTAGTAGTTAGTTGTTAATAGTTAGTTTGAAGCTGTTAATGAACGACTGAGTTAGGAAGCTTCTTCTCCACTGCCGGTATCTTTCCCCTGTTGCCATGGATTGGATTAGGTTTGAGGTAATTCCCAGAAAGCACCATTGTAGA
>NZ_JAAHHS010000295.1 GCF_010692395.1 Moorena sp. SIO3H5 | reverse complement strand
TGTTAGTAGCCTTTCATAGCTGGTCTGGCCAAAAACAGATCCAATGGATCTTGACATTTGAGACCTTTACCCCTTTACCCAAGCTAGGTACCCTTGGCTTGCGCCCCTACAAGCAAAATGATGTCTCAATCTGCCGTACAGCGGTAAGGGCAGAATAACTGACCCCAGCTGTTCCTTCTCCTGGATGAGTTGAATCTCCTACTAACCACAGACTTTTGCAAGGTGTGCGAGTGGCAAAGCCAAAGGGTCCAAAGGTGGGTATCCGTTGCCCTATTCCTCCGACAATGCCTTGTTCTCTGGCAGTAAAACGGGCAAAGGTGCGAGGGGTTGCTGTTTCTTGGTGAATGATGGTCTCTGGTGTTAAATCAAAGTATTGACTAAGACGTGCGATCGCATTTTCTGTATACTCTTCCTTTAAGCTGTCATACTCTTGCTTAGACCCCCGCCACCACATGGCAGCATCGGTAAAGGATGAGGCCGTAATGGTAGCTTTTCCTTCTGGTGCTCGTCCATCTCCTGGCTTACTAACCGAAATAAACAAGGAATTATTCTCGCCAATTTCTCCATCGTAGTCATAGAGAAACTGAAGATGGGGAGGACAACCATCAGGAATTGCACGTTTATCTACCCCAAGATAGATGACAAACGCACCGGATGGTGAGGGTAATTTATCAACTCGATACTTATACCCTGTCATGGAGGTTTCAGGGAAGGTCTGTAGATTATTACCTAATAATTTGACTAGGTTTTGCACAGTAACGTTGGCAACTACTTCATCCGCTGGTTCTGTCCAAACTTCCCCAGTTTTCTGATTGCGAATCCTAACACCAGTAGCTTTACCACCTGATGTTTCGATCTGTTCAACGGTGTGGCGCATTAGTAGCTTACCCCCCCATTTTTCCAGGGCTTCTACTAAGCGATCGCTTAACACTTGCATACTACCTTGGAGATGAAATAACCCTTGGGGTTCCTGAGAAACTCCTAAGGCTGTTGCGGCATACAACAGTGCTGTCTGATCAACATCCACTTGAGAATAAAGCTTGAGCTGCATATCCAGAAAGGTTTTCAGACGCTTATTGTCATATAAGCCATATCCTCGTAACCCATCCGCTACGGTCATGAAGGTAAAGGGTAGGGTAATTAAGGTATCCGGACGCACTGCTGAGGTTAGTTGCCACAAGTCCCATACATTACGAGGTGGTAGCACTGGGTCACGGGATTGGAACTTCCAACTGGCATTGAATAAGGTTGCCATCAGTTGCCAGAAAGGTTCACTACCGGGAAACTGGCGTTGTCGTTCTCTTTTCCATTGCTCCGGGTTGCGCCAGATGTTAATCGGTTCGGTTTCACCGGGAAGAAATACCGCACAAGCCGGGTCACAGGGGGTAGCGGCTGGCAGGTCTACTTCCAGTTCATCAAAGATGCGTTTATGAATGCCACCAGGTTCTAAGCCAGCTACCTGGGTCGCACCAACATCGAAGGTAAAACCCCGACGTTTGAAGGTAGAGGCGCATCCTCCTGGTACTAGGGCTTGGTCTAGCATTAAAACACGGTAGCCTCGGCGAGCGAGGAGTGCTCCAGCGGTTAGTCCACCAATTCCTGCACCGATAACTACAACTTTCTGGGCTACTTTTTTCTGGACTTTTTTCTGCGGGAATTCTTTCTTGGGGTATTCTACCTTACCTTTACCGCCCTGAGTGCTTACCATGCTGGTTTATTTGCATTTCTTAATGTTTCTTATCATAATTCTACCTTGAGTCATGGTGTTTGGGAGTGAGGAGTCGGGAGATGGGAGTCGGGAGTCGGGAGTCGGGAGTCGGGAGTCGGGAATCGGGGAAAGAAAATTGGCGTTGCGTCAGTCTTTGAATGAATAGGAGTAGAGTGGGAATCCTGCCCGCCCGCAAATAAGGAGGAAACTGGCAAGATGCCAGTTCCACGCAAGATGCCTATTCCACCTGAGTCTTAAAATCATTCCATTATTAAGCAATGCCAGAAAATTGATTGAATGTATAGCGTTTTCTAGTCTAATGAGGTACACAAGATGTTTTCCCGATTCCCGATTCCCGATTCCCGATTCCCGATTCCCGATTCCCTTTGCTATATCAAAAACTCGATATCAAACAGAAAGATTACTATTAATAAATAGTGGTCAATTAGTGATTAATTTAATGACTTCCAGTTTGCTCAATACTCCCTCCCTCAATGCTCCTACTGTTGAAAAGCTACCGAATGGGTTAACCATTGTGGCGGAGCAGATGCCGGTTGAAGCTGTCAGTTTGAATGTTTGGATTAATGTCGGTTCCGCAGTGGAATCGGATCAGATTAATGGTATGGCTCATTTTCTGGAGCATATGGTGTTTAAGGGCACACCAAAATTGCAAAGTGGTGAGTTTGAGCGGCTGATTGAGCAACGGGGTGCTGTAACCAATGCGGCTACAAGTCAGGATTACACTCACTATTACATCACTACAGCTCCTAAAGATTTTGCCGACCTGGCACCATTACAGCTAGAGGTGGTACTCAATCCTAGTATTCCTGACCATGGCTTTGAAAAGGAGCGTATGGTAGTTTTGGAAGAAATTCGCCGTTCCCAGGATAATCCCCGCCGCCGCACCCATAGGTGGGCAATGGAGACTACTTTTGACCAGTTACCCTATCGACGTCCTGTGCTTGGACCTGCCTCGGTGATTGAACAACTCCAGCCTCAGCAGATGCGTGACTTTCACGGTAGTTGGTATCAACCAGAGTCTATGACTGCAGCAGTGGTGGGGAATTTGCCAGTTACGGAATTAATTGAAATTGTCAGCAATGGATTTAGTCAAGCACAGCCAAGGGCGATAGAAGATAGAACAAACCTTACCCCTGAACCAGCTTTCGAGAACATTGTCCGTAGGGAGTATGTGGATGAGTCTTTACAACAAGCGCGGCTGGTGATGGTGTGGCGGGTGCCTGGTATACCTGAGTTGAAGGAAACCTATGCTTTGGATGTGCTGGCAGGAATTTTAGGACGAGGTCGTATGTCCAGGCTGTTTAGGGATTTGCGAGAAGAACGGCAACTGGTTACTCAAATTGGGGTTAGTAATATCACTCAGCGGCTGCAAGGGGTGTTTTATATTTCTGCTAAACTGCCAGCTGAGAATTTGCCAGAGGTGGAGAATGCGATCGCAAACCATATCCATCGCTGTCAGACAGAATTGGTATCAGACTCAGAGATTGCTCGGATTCGGACCAAAGTCGCCAATCAGTTTATCTTTGGTAATGAAAAACCAAGCGCTCGCAGCAATTTATATGGTTACTATTACTCCCAAGTGGGGGATTTAGAACCAGCACTCAATTACCCTAGTCATATTAAATCAGTTAGTGCTGTTGATATCCAAAAGGCTGCACAGCAGTATCTGTCTCCCCATGCTTATGGTATTGTGATCGCAAAGGGAACAGCGATGCAGAGGTGCGACCCGTGGCGAATTTAATTCGCCAACGGAAAGCGCACCTAAGCGGTCTTGGGGGTTTCCCCCACTCGCTATTGCATCAAGACGGGAACGGGGAACAGGGAACAGACTAAGATGTGGAAAGAAATTGCTGACCAGATTAGCCAAGTCACCGGTGAAACCTTTGAGATTAACCAGCGCCAGTCTGTTGGTGGTGGCTGTATTAATCAGGGTTATGCTCTGGTCGGTAAGACTAATAAGTATTTTGTTAAACTCAATTCTGCCTCTCAAGTCTATATGTTTGAAGCCGAAGCCCTCGGTCTCAAGCAGATGGTGGCAACCCAGACAATCCGAATCCCCAAACCAATTTGCTATGGCACTGCCGTCGATTGTTCTTATATTGTCTTGGAGTGGCTAGACCTTGGTGGCGGTAACAGTACCGAGTCTTGGGTAAAAATGGGACATCAGTTAGCAGCCATGCATCAGGCTGCTACTCCCCAAGGTTCAACCGAGATGGGTAAGTTTGGTTGGAATCAAAATAATACTATTGGTTCCACACCACAAGTTAATCAATGGATGTCGGATTGGGTAGAGTTTTTTGTAGAGTATCGCCTGGGTTATCAGTTTCAGCTAGCACGGCGTCGCAGTGGTCATTTCCCGAAACAAGACCAATTACTGACAGTAGTTCCTAAATTACTGGATCATCAGCCTCAACCTTCGTTAGTACATGGTGATTTATGGGGTGGTAATGCGGCTATTACCATGGCGGGAGAACCAGTAATTTTTGACCCAGCTACTTATGTAGGCGATCGCGAAGTTGATATTGCCATGACCGAATTGTTTGGTGGTTTCCCAGCAGCATTTTATCGAGGCTATAACGAGGTGTGGCCTTTAGAGCAAGGTTACAAACAGCGGAAAAAACTCTATAACCTTTACCACATCCTCAATCACTTTAATCTGTTTGGTAGTGGTTATGAATCCCAAGCTAACCGGATGATTGATCAGATTTTGAAAGATTCATTCTAGTTAATTTGACTCTCAATAATCTCCTCAATCATTGCCTCCAATTCACCCGTAGGAAGATTGAGGTCATCCAGTGTTACCTGAAATTGGACATAACGTTCATCTAGGTCGAAAGCTTCTTCTAGGAAACCACCAAATCCACGGGCTCGTTTGTCTATTTCTAGGAAAACTTCTAAGTCTTCTGAGTAGAGAGAAAAAATAATTTCCAATTCATCCAAGCTACCCTGATACTTACCCATGGGTCGAAACTCGAACTCTTGGACGAATGGATATCTACCCCCGAAGTGAGTATTGTACTGACAATCCACTTCATGAAGTTGAAAGCCTAGGTTTTCTAATGCATCAAACACCGCTTGCATTAGGGGGTGTGGATGTACTTCAATGTAATCGGTATCTTTTGGGTCAACGGCAATGGGTATATCTAAGCCGGTACGTAAAAACACTGGTTGGCTGGTTAATGTCAGTGGTGTTTCCTCTGGGAGGGGAAACGAAAATGGAATAACTATCTCTTCTTTTGCCTCCAAGTTATAGCGTTCCGAGAGGCGATATTGCATTAATATGCATTCCTCTGTGATTGAGGTATCTTCTTCTTCCCGCAAGTATTCCGTAACCAGATAAATATAAATATCATCAATTTTCTGGGAAACATCTCCCCCAGTAATATAAACTTCCCCTTCTACCATTTCCCCAGGCGCTAGGGAATCAAAGTACAAACGTGTATCTACTTTTGCTGCTCCAATGCCAACCTGAGCTAATAGTTTTTTGAACATAGATTCTAGTTTTTTACCTAACTTTGCTACTAGCTTAATCTATGGTTCTGAAGTTTTAGGGAGTTGGGAGTAGGGAGTCGGGGAGATGGGGAGATGGGGAGATGGGGAGATAGGGAGATGGGGAGATCTTTCAAGGGTAATTATCCCGAAATGATATAATAAACTTTAAGGTACTTCATCAGTATTATCAACTATATCTAGCAATAAATCATTATCAATAATGCTCTACTTTACTCGAGTAGGTCTTAATATACTCTCGAAAAGGAGAGATTGAGCCCCTGAGATTCCTTGGGCTTAAGGCAAATTAATTGGGGTTAGGGACAAATACAGTCAATCCGTTGGGAATACATTCAACTTTGATAGGAGTTGTTCCAATCACTTCTCCATCCACAACCACTTTCTGAGGCGGATCTGTGGCTATTTTGATACTGTGGGTTCGGACATGATGAATATTTTCTTGGTTGGGTGCCAGGTTAACCAACGCCGCACCGAAGGCATTGACCATTGATGTGACCGCCTGAAGTTTTGTGTCTACTTTGGCCATGGTGACATCTAGTAACCCGTCGTCGTAAATCACTTCACCCATTCCTTGGGCTAACACTGAGGTAGGGGGAGCCGCGTTAGCCACAGTAATAGCCCCCACCTCAACTCGATAGATCTGGTCTTCAATTTCCACAGCCGCATCAAATAGCTCTTGTTCATCCAGTTGTTGCCATCCCGCTACCAGATAGGCCAGTACCCCCCACTGATCCTTGAATTCTCGGCTGGCTTTATCGACCATTTCTGCTTCAAAACCAATTCCGGTTAATAAAATCATGGGGGTGTCGTTACAGCGAGCCGCATCAATCACTTTGGTATAGCCTTCGGAAATGATGCGACAGGCGGCGCGAATGGGCATTACTCTGCCACCAATGCCCAACGCCTGACAAAAGGCATTAGCGGTTCCTCTGGGAATAATGCCGAGGGGAATATTGCTATCAATTAGCTGACTGGCAACGGCGGATACAGTGCCGTCACCGCCAGAGGCAATGATCAGATCAGCGTGGGCTGCGATCGCCCCTTGGGTCAATTCTTCCGCCGTAATTTCTGGAGTGGTTTGATGGATCTCGAGATTGAAATGGCCACCCAGCATGTTTTCAATAATAGTAAGTTCATGATCTGAGTCTCCTTGACCAGCCACTGGATTAAAAATAAGGTGAGCCACTTGGGTCCGGGCTAGGGCACTGATCACCAGTTCTGCAGTAGCTAAGTTGGTGGCGATCGCTACATCATGGACATCACAAATCCGTAACAGAGCCTGAATATCAGGTTCATGGGATTTAGCATAGAGTGCATCGATGAAGAAAAACACAGCACAGACCTTTCCCTCCGCCACCGCTGCAAACAACTGGGCATCTCCACCGATAGGACCAGGGAGTAAGCAATCAACGGGTAAGCCAGTGGAGTTTTGAATTTGTTTCCCTGTGTTCCCTGTAGCAATTAAGGTGTAGCGAGAGAAAACGATGTGGTGGCGCTTGACAAATGCCACTATATCATTTTTCTTGTTGTCATGGGCAATCAGGGCAATAGTTGCAGGCATACTACTGTACCGGAACTCCAAACCGAAATTCTAATACTAAATTGCAATCAAAGGTACAACTTTCTCTTCCCTCAATCTCCCTATCTCCCTATCTCCTATCTTTGAATGCAATTTGGTATAAAGTTCTTAACATTCCTATATAAAAATACAAGTCTAAACATAAAAGTTTACAAAAAAATCATTGACCTTTTAAATTACTTTATGGTACTTTTATATGTAATCAGAATTTTTTTGGATATTCTAGTTTTTTCATCTTCTAGTCTTTAGCTTTTCCTTGAGGGGAAGGTTTTTATTAACTTTTTCTTCCCCGTTTTTTTTTGCTTGTTTTTAAGCTATCAGCATTTAGTATTCAGCTATCAGCATTCAGCTATCAGCATTCAGCTATCAGCATTCAGCTATCAGCATTCAGCTTTTCAATAAATTTCAATAAAAGAGATCAGGTTTGGCTGACGGCTGACGGCTGACGGCTGACAGCTTACTCCCCATCTCCCGAACCTACTTCGGCACCGACCAAGAACGCACGTGACCTAAGGTAACTGGCACCAAATCAATTACATCAATGGTGAAGCGATAGATTTTCTTGGCTCTGCGACCATTGTCTGGGTCAAAGAACTTCAGTTTAACATCCCAACAGTTGCTATCATAACGACAGAAGGGACTCTTCTCTACTTCAATACTATGGAGTTCCATGCCTATAGCTACCGCTTCCGAAATACTTTCGGCGGCTTGAAAGGCGTTAATAGCGGCATAGTTGATGGCGCGATCGCGGTCAGCTTGTCCTAAGTTCCGTAGATCATAATAGACCCGATGTAGAAATGCGGTCAAAGACTGCCGGATTGCCGCTTCATCAGCATTCTGCTGTTCCTGACGAACGGCTTCGATGGCATTATCCACTAAGGTGTTGATTGTCCAGCCGTACATGCCCCGGGGACTATAAAGCTTCAACACCGGCAGCTCTTGTCCAGAGAACAGTTTGACAGTTTTCCGGCTCAACCGTCCCGCCATACTCACCCGTTCTATATACTCCTCATCGTGTTCTGGCAATGCCTCACTGGCCAGCATATCCTGCAAGGTGGCGTAAGTATCATCCGCAAATGCTCCCACCGGTTCCAGGGCATAAATGGGGGTCAGTTCTAGGTTCAAGGTCCAAATTAACGACTTGGCTTCATAGAGATTCTGACCCAGATAATCTCCCATTTGCCTGGCATCGTAGGGGTTGGAGGGAACCATTACCCCGTTGACCTCTACCGGTGGCATTAACTGCTTAAAAGAATCCCGCCTTGCTTCTGTGCCGAAATCATACCCCACCGTTCCCATCACATAGACCAGGTTTGACCCAGCACTCGGCACAATATTATTCGCTGCAGTAGTATTAGCCGTGATATTATCAGCGGTGATATTATTAGCGGTGATATTATTAGCGCTAACCCCATCAGAAGAGGATAAGGTTAATTGATTTTCTGTTACTATTTCCGTTAATTCTTGTCCACTATTCCCGATTCCCTGTTCCCTGTTCCCTATTCCCTGTTCCCTATTCCCTATTCCCTGTTCCCTATTCCCTTTATTCCCGATTCCCTGTTCCCTATTCCCTATTTCCTGTTCCCTGTTCCCTGTTCCCTGTTCCCTGTTCCCTTCCTTAGACGATATAAAAACAATCGTACTTTTATCCTCTGAGCCTTGACTAGTAATCTCTGACTCTTCACCTTTTGCTGCTAATTCTTGTCCGGTAATTAACTCAAAGGCACCAGCAATATTAACCTTGCCCAGCAAACAGCGTTCTGGTTCTTCTACTTCTTCCGGGTCGCAGGGAATGGCACTATTGGTAATAGCAGCACGAATCGCTTCCGCATCGGGAGCTGCCCCTTGTTGTAATTGCAAACTCATTAACAAGGCAGAAATTCCGGTAATTACCGGAGCCGCACAACTGGTTCCTTTTTTCCGCACTGCTTTATCGCTTCCCGGTTGTGCCCCTAAAATATTTTCTCCGGGAGCCAAGACCCCTTGTTGATTATACTGGCCACCGAAGTTACTGAACTTGGCCGGTTGGTCATTATCTTTGTAGGCTCCAACGGTGAGAACTCCTGGCAAAACTGCCGGAATACACCAACATTCCCCTTTATCATTACCACCAGGGGCAACCACCAGAACGTTATTATCCTGGGCTTGACGCACTGCTTTTTCTAACAGTTCATGGGCGACACCGGATTGGGTTGGGTGACAGGCGGCGCAGTGAATAATATTCGCTCCCAGTTCCAAAGCTTGATTAAAGGCATGAACTAGGTTCAGGGGGTTGATGAAGTTCTCCCCATCCCGACTAATGGGAATATTAATGCCTCGGCAACCAGGGGCAATGCCTTCAACGGGAGAGCCTGGTTGTCCAAAAATGGTACTGGAAATATGGGTGGCATGGAAATCCAAGAAAATCCGATGACGAATCCGGTCGTCCGGAATAGCGGCTTTGATCTTCTCTTGTTTGGTGTCGTCGTCTAAGTCATCTAACTGATTAATGTCTCGGAAGATTTTAATCAGATCCGGGTCAATTTCAATGTCTTGTGACCAGAAGGGGGTAATTCGACTCAGCTTTGCCCCACCGAAACAGGCTCGGTCTAAGTCTACTGAACCATCTAATACTGCGATCAGAAGGCGAGAATCACCGGTGGTGTGGCTTTGGAGTTCGGTGAAGCCGGGGATGGTGGAGAGGTCGGGCATTTGTTTTTCGTTATAGATGGGGAGTGGGGAATTAAGAATTTAGAATTGAGAATTAAGAATTTAGAATTGGGAGTGGGGAGATGGGGATAATTTTGAAAGAAGCAATAGCAGTAGAATGGGCATCTTGCCCGCGACCGAGAAGAATCAATAGTAACAGGCAAGATGCCTGTTCCACAGCAAGATAGCTATTCTACCAAGATGCCTGTTCGATGAACAATCTTACCATCAAATACTCAGAGATTGGGTATTGGTGGGCATTGCTTATTTAATTGCTCGCCGTTCAATCAAGAGCTTTTTCAGCAATTCCCACA
>NZ_JAAHHS010000294.1 GCF_010692395.1 Moorena sp. SIO3H5 | reverse complement strand
TTTATAATACTGACACCTATAACGAAATTTTTTCCTTACCGAATGGCAAACCCTATTATGCGGTAACCTTTGGTGATGTTCGCTTAGTGGTGTTGTACATTACTAATATTTGGCGCACATATAGCTTAAGCCCTAATGCCAAAGGTAGGTATCAAGAACGGGAACAAGATTTAGACAATCCCATTGCTTGGGGATACGGACAACATATCTTTGAAGCGGTTAGTAAAGGGAGTCCCCAGTACCAATGGCTCCAGGCAGAACTCAATAGCACTGAGTTTAAACAAGCTAAGTATAAAATTGTGATGCTTCACCATCCTCCCCATAGCCTAGGGGACAATATTGTCCCAGCTTATACTGACCCAGTGCAGATCATTGAGCGGGATCAGGCGGGTAAGGTGACCGCAGTGCGTTATGAGTATCCCAAAGACCAGGATTACATCATTCGGGATGTGGTGCCATTATTAGAAGCTGCTGGTGTGCAGTTAGTGTATTATGGCCATTCCCATCTATGGAATCGCTTTGTTGATGGTAATGGCATCCATTTTTTAGAATCCTCCAATGTGGGGAATAGTTATGGCGCTTATGTTGGTCAGAAGAAGCGCCCAGTACCAACTGGGTATAACGAAAACTATTCCGCTACTGGAGACCCCAATGGATTAGAGCCCGTTATGCCAACGATCGCACCATTGTTAGGAGACAATAACCAGCCCTTGCCTTATATCGCTAGTAATGATGTGACTGTGTTTAGTATCTTTGATACTGGCACCGGTATAGTAACTAGCTATCGCTTTGATACGCGATCGCCTAATTCAGATGTGATTAAATTCGATCAGTTTCAGTTAAAGCCAACGGATTAGCGTCGGGAGATGGGGAGATGGGGAGATGGGGAGATGGGGAAGTGTGGGGAGATGGGGAAGTGTGGGAAGTGTGGGGAGATGGGGAGATTTTTGATGAAGGGTAATTATTCATAAATTATATGATACGATAATAAGCTCGCTACTCTTGCCTCTTGCATTCCCCTCCTGGGAGGGGTTAGGGGTGGGTTCCTGTTGCCTCTTGCTAGCTTGCATCTTGATAAAAAATAGACACCCTTAGACATTACTGACAAAATGGGTAATACTAGAGAGGTTGTGATTTAGATCTAGCATTGATATGGAAAGTCATTCTGAGATGACATTAAGCATTGGGGAGGCAGCTAAACAGCTAGGAGTCTCTACCAAAACCCTAAGACGGTGGGCTGATGCGGGAAAAATAAGATATCAACGTTCACCTACTGGACAACGACGATTTTATCTTAAAGATATCAAACATATAACACCAAGAAATCCTCAGCCATTGACCCACAGATTGACCATCAACTATGCCAGAGTTTCTAGTGATGAGCGACAAAAAGATCTGAAGAGTCAAATTCAATTATTAGAAAATTTTAGTGCTGCTAATGGTTGGCAATACGAGACTATTTCTGATTTCGGTGGTGGTTTAAATTATCACAAAAAAGGATTGAACAAATTACTCAGAAAAATTATGACAGGGGATGTTGAACGATTGGTGATGACTCACAAGGATAGATTGCTGAGATTTGGAGCAGAATTAATCTTTACCATTTGTGAAGAGTTTGGCACAGAAGTCGTTATCATTAATAAATCACCAGAGGGAGTTAGCTTTGAAGACGAATTAACCCAAGACATGATGGAATTAATCACAGTCTTTTCTGCCCGTCTCTATGGCGCTAGGAGCGAAAAAAATCAAAAATTACTTGATGGCATGAGTAAAGTGGTAAACGAATTAGAGTAAGGATTAGCTGGAGAGGGGGTAGGGTGGGGAGATGGGGAGATGGGGAGATGGGGAGATGGGGGAGATTTTTATTAAGCGATGCAGCGCGGTCTTGGGGGTTTCCCCCATGAGCGACTGCCGTGGTTTCCCCCATGAGGGACTGCATCAAGACAGGGTAATTATCCCGACATGATATTAGAGAGTATGGAAGAAACCCCGGCTGTGAAACCAACTCCCAAGGGATTTGAGCCAATCATGCATCAAACGGAAAGAGGCGGTCGAGGAAGGGGTTAGAAAAAAGTCGATCAGGATCAAATTCTTTCATAAGTAGAGCGAAGTCATCCCAACGTGGGTATTGTGAGCGCAGATATTCCCGATTGGAATAAAAGTGCTTGCCCCAGTTGGGACGGCCACCATACTCTAATAATATCTTTTCGGCTTCCCGATGATAGTTTTCAATCGCCTTAAAATCTGACCCTGATAAGTTAAGGCTAATATATACAGACTCTCTTTGATACAGTGGGCTTAACCAATGCTCTTCCGAACTAGCAAATCGAACTGATATTGGTAAGTTTATCCTAAATCCATGGTTTTCTATCATCTGGTGAATTTGCTCCAGAGCTTTGATTGTAGCTGACCTTGGGATGGCATACTCTAACTCGGAATATGTAAAATTAATATTCTCAAAGGCGAGGATATTAAAGCTCTTATCCCAACGGTTTAATCCCCGTAGATTAGTCAGAAAAGCTACTCTAAAGATGAGAGGAATTGTAAAAGGAAACGTCCTGGTAATCCAGTCACCGATTCCATTGCTGGATCTAGATATAGTTTTAGATAGGTTGTCTAGGAATTGTCTCCAGAATGGCATGGGCGCAACTGGCTCATCCATTTTATTAAACTTAAACCAATAGGAGCGTGAGGTGTGGGGAAATTCAAAGAATTGGAAATGATCGTTTTCTTTAACTAATGTGTCTATTTCTTTTCTGAGAAGGTCGGTCAACATCGGTTGTTGAATATCTCGCAAGAAGAATGTAGGGACACAACGAAGGGTTAATTTAGTAATAATACCAAGGGCACCCAAGTTGACACATACTCCATAAAATGTGGGATCATCTTGTTGGTAGCGGACAACTTCCCCAGATGCTTTCATTAGCTCCAGCTCCACCACTGCACTGGCCAGTGACCCGTTTTTGTCTCCTGTTCCATGGGTAGCCATTGCTATTACCCCAGAAATAGTCTGCTTGGTGATTGCTCCCAGATTTTCCAAGGCCATACCCTGTTGGTCTAGGTATTGATTCAAGCTGTTTAGTGTTATTCCTGGCTCGACAGTAACGGTGCCCCTTTCTCGGTCTAGCTCGATCACTCGGTTTAGTCGCTTTAATGATACAAGAACACCATCGGTACATGCAGCTTCTGACCATGAGTGCCCCGAACCAACCACCTTAACTTTCATCTTTTCGGTTCGAGCCATGGCCAGAACTTTCTTGAGATCTTCGTTAGAAGACGGTTCGACAATACTTTTGGGGTTGCAAGAAACATTACCCCTCCAATTTGACCACGCAGGTGACATATTAATTTATGAAAAATCTTGTAATGGTTTTTCTATATTTTAGCATAAAATATATAAGCTCAAGCGCTACACCCATATGCTTACTATAGCCTTTCTAGGACTCATGAGGTACACATTATTTTTTCCCTCTTCTCTCTTGCCTTTTCCCTCTTCCCTGCTCCCTGCTCCCTGCTCCCTGCTCCCTGCTCCCTGCTCCCTAAAAACCAGAAATTTGTACCTCACAAGTCGTAGAATTGCTATATCAGTTTCTTAGCTGAATCAGTAGTTTAGCAATATGACGTTGAAGGTTTTCCCAATCTTCGGGAAAGTCCTCACGGGTAAAGATTTCTGAGGCATTTTCATAGCATGCGATCGCATTTTCCAGATTCTCTGTAGTCTCTCCTACTATTCTGTTGTTGTAAGCATTACCCAGGTTATATAGAGTCCTTGCCCACTCTTCGGGGAAGTCTCGTTTGGTATAAACCTCCAAAGCTAGTTGGTATTGGGCAATGGCTTTTTCGAGATTATCAGCCCGGTCTCCACGGATTCTGTCACTATAGGCTATGCCCAGGTTGTTGTGAGTACTTGCCCAATCTTCCGGGAAATCTCGTTTGGTGCGAACTTTTAATGCTCGTTGGTATAATTGTATGGCTTCTTCGAGATTATCAGCCCGGTTTCCACGGATTCTTTCACAGTAGGCATTGCCCAGGTTATAGTGAGTCATTGCCCAATCAATGGGGAAGTCTGATTTGGTGCGAACTTCTAATGCTCGTTGGAATGCTTCAATTGCTTTTTCGAGATTATCAGCCCGGTCTCCACGGATTCTTTCACAGTAAGCTATGCCCAGGTTGTTTTGAGTACTTGCCCAATCTTCGGGGAAGTCTGATTTGGTATAAACCTCCAAGGTTATTTGGTATGCATCTATGGCTTTTTCGAGATTATTAGCCCGATTGCCACGGATTCTGTCACTGTAGGCATTGCCCAGGTTGTTTTGAATAGCTGCCCAAATTTCCGGGTTACTCTGATTAGTAAAAACCTTTAGCATCGTTTGGTAACCAGCAATAGCGATTTCCCTGTTATTGGCTTGATTACCCAGTGGAAAATCGCTGATCAGGGTGCTGAATTCCCAGATAGTATTAGCGATTTCTTTTGCTGTTTCTGGTTCCTCTGCAGAAAGCTCAGAACTTGCCCAGGTTTGCAGGATATTGATAAAATTATGATCGAGTTTGTCTAAGTTTGCTTCCAGGAATGGGTAGACAACTTCGCGGTCGCCTTTGCTGTTGTTAGTTGCTAGCAATATCTCTATCAAGAATTTATGATACTCTTCCGATGAAACCTTAGGTGAAGTAAGGGTTTCTGAAATTGCCAGACCCTTTAAAAGCTTACTCCTGATCCGCCGTAAAAAGTTAGCAGCATTTTGCTGACCCTTTGCTGTCAGATAGTCGGCTGATTGTGCCATTACCTGCAATAATTCAGCATCCACTAACTCAAGGTTGCTATTAATAATTTTGATTTCTTTACCCTTGGGGCAAGTTAGGAGTTGGTGGAGCAAGTTGAGGTATGCTTGTTTTCTTTCTTGGTTCATTTACTACTCCCTACTCGGCTGCATCTCCTAAAAGCTGTTTGACTCAGCAGTGGTGCGTTACGGGCATCAGGCGTGGAACGGGCATCTTGCCCGTTTAAATTCCCGGCGGGCTATCCCAACCTTGGCTAGGAGCCTGAAAATGAGGGTTCGCCGTTGGGTGGTGCGTTACGGGGCGGACTATCCCAACCCTGGCTACGACCCGGAAAATGAGGGCAAGTCCGCCCCTGAAGCACCCTACGCACTACTTAATTCTAAATTCTAAATTCTAAATTCTAAATTCTAAATTCTAAATTCTTCATTCTTCATTCTTCATTCTTCTTCATCTGACTGCTCTGATGGAGGCAAAAGTAGAGGATTTCCTTGATATTCCGCTGCTTTATCCGTAGGTAAACGACGCACTAAGTCAAATTGGATTAATTTATCTAAAATCGGTAAAATTTGACTAAATTCTTGAACTTTCATCCGCTTGAGTTCATCCATGGTTACGTTTTCATCGGATAGCACCCCTTTTTCTAAAACTAACTCAAGCACATAAGAATCTTCAGCAGTCAATTCTGCATGAATGCGCAGTTGTTGACTGACATCTTCTAAACCTTGCTGAAATACTTCTGGTGTAATCTTGTCTGCTTTCAGTTCCGCTGCTTTCAGTAATACATAACTACCAATGCGATTAAACCAACGGGGGATCCCCTCGGAACGTTCACACAAATTCTTAGCGGTTTCTATAGTGAAGGGAAGAACGCTATCAGGATTATTTTCGTCTTTGCTAGTTTCTCTAATCCGGGCGCTAGCGAGATAGTTAATTAACATTTGATACGTGGTGGGTTGGTCTAAGGCTTTAATCTCTAATGCTAAATCAAATAACCCTCGTTCACCGATCAACAGCTCCTGAGTCAACCCGGAAGGATGCCCAGTCAAAATAAACCAAGCATCACCTTTGAGCATGCCTTGAGCATTGTGCAATAGTTGACGCACCCGGTCTGGGTCTTGTTTATCTAAATCATCGATAGCAATCACCACACGACTATACTTTTCTAGGGCTCTTTCTAATAAGTCTTGAAAAGTGAGAGTGGGAAACTTTGGGGCATTAACTGGTTTAGATTCCGCTTCAAGGCTTGCCCCAACTACTGGTATTTTTACATCGATCTTGGTCTTGGTTTTGCGAGTCGATTCACTCATCAATCCCATGTTGTTTAACAGTTGTTGCGCCCACTCATCCTCTGGCATATGTCGGGCTAGGGCAATCAAAGCAGCGGTTGCTAAATCAGTTTCAAAGGGGAGACTGATATAGGTAACGAGAGTATTTTCACTGTTCCGTTGCAAAACTCCCAATACTTCTAAAATAAATGCTGTTTTACCAATACCAACGGGACCGTAGACTAATATCCGCTTCCGTTCGCGACCCTGCAATAAGTTAAATATCTTCCTTAACTCCTGGGTGCGGCCTGTGAAAACTTGATCTAGGTTTGACTGCAAGCTGGACGCACTTTCAGAAAAAGGAATTTCTTCAAGATTCCAGTTAGCAAAATTTTGTTTTGTTTCCTTCCAAAGTTGATCGGCTTCACTCATGGCTATTGCTTGGGTTTAATTGTTTTAACTTGTTTATCTTTGATTTAGCTAATAGTTGGAATATTTCTTGAATATTATCAATTTTTTTGTTATCCTTAAGCGTATGATAAATCTCACAAGCCTGGTTTAATTCTTCTCGGGCATCGTCGATAAATCCAAGGGAAATCATTAGTCTGCCTAATCCCGTTTTGCAGGCAGCTATTCCTTCTTGATTCTTGATATAGTCGTAGATGCGCAGAGCGTCCCGATAATGCATCCGGGCTTTGTCTAGGTTCATCATTAAATGATGGGTGCGGGCAATGTGGTATATTGCATCTGCACGACATTCTAGGTTTTCGGTTTGGCGATAGATAGCGAGACTTTGCTCTAAGCGGGATAATCCATCATACCAGCTTCCTCGCTGAACCAGCAGTTTACCAATATTACGTTGAACGTCTGCCCAATCTTGGGGAAAGGCTTCACGGGTAAAGATTTCTGAAGCATTTTGATAGGATGCGATCGCTTTTTCCAGATTCTCTGTACAATTTCCGAGTATTCGCTTACTGTAGGCATTGCCCAGATTATTTTGAGCAATTGCCCAAATTTCGGGGAAGTCTGGTTTGGTATAAACGGACAATGCTAGTTGGTATGCTTCTAGAGCACGTTCAAGATTATCAGTTTTATCTCCTCTGATTCTTTGACTGTAGGCATAGCCGAGGATGATTTGAGTGTTTGCCCAATATTCGCGGAAGTCTGGTTTGGTATAAACGGACAATGCTAGTTGCAATGCTTCAATAGCAAGTTCGAGATTATCAGCTTTATATCCATGGATTCTGTCAAGGTAGGCATTGCCAAGGTTATTTTGAATAGCTGCCCAACTTTCCGGATTACTATCACGGATAATAACTCTTAGCATTATTTCGTAACCAGCAATAGCGATGTCCATGTTATTGGCTTTATTACCTAGTGTAAAATCGCTAATAAAGTTGCTAAAGTTACCAATAACTCTAGCCATAATTTCTGCTGTTTCTGGTTCCAATTCTGAGAGTTTAGCACTTGCCCAGGTTTGCAAGATATCGATAAAGTTATCATCGAGTTTGTCTAGGTTGGATTCCAGGAGTGGGTAGACTACTTTGGGGTCGCCATTGCTTATGGCAGTTACTAGCAATACATTGATGAAGAATTCCAGATAGTTTTGGGATGACGGATTAACTAAGGTAGAGGATTCTAAAATTATCTCTAAAAGCTCACTCCTGAGACGAAGTAAAACATCAGCACTATTTTGGTTACCATCTGCTGCTAGTTTTTCTGCTTCTTGTGTCATTACCTGCAATAACTCTGCATCTACTAACTCGCGGTTGCTCTCAAGAATTTGGACTTGTTCACCGCTGGGACAAGTTAGCAGTTGCTGGATCAAGTTGAGATATGCTTGTAGTCTTTCTTCGTCCATTTTAACTTACCCCTACTCCCTATTCGCTACTCCAGAAAATCCACAATTTATGTAAAGTTACCAATTTTAGCAATTCTATATCCCATAATGTACAAATTGATCCCTCTAAATCCCCCTTAATAAGGGGGACTTTGAGGTTGAAAAGCGTACCTCATAACTGCGATAAACTCTATAATAACTTCTATAAGTATAGCGTTTTCTAGTAACCGTGAGTTACATCTAAATTTTATTTATTCTTCCCTACTCCCTACTCCCTGCTCCCTGCTCCCTGCTCCCTGCTCCCTTATTTAACAATAAATAAAAAAAATCGGTCAAGCTCAGATAAACTCTGATACTTGACCGAATTATACTGTGTAAACCTCAAAACATACAGCTAAGCTGCCGTTAAACCAAATAACTTTTGACTAATTAATTGTACATTATTTCCGAGTTAGTCAGCTATCATTTATCAGCTATCAGCCAAAGGCTTAGCCTGCGCGTAGCGCAATCGGTGCTTTTGAATAAAATAAGCTGTTCGCGTAGCGTGAGCTGAAGGCTCACGGCTGAATGCTGACGGCTGAATGCTGATCTATACCCCTCCCCAAAAAAACGTTCATTCTTAATTCTTCATTCCTGGTCGCCAGGGCGTTGCCCTGGCAAATTACTATCCTAATCTACATAAAAGTATCGAATCAAAGTCGCCATCACCTCACCAGGCTTTCCGGTAGGCTCGGGAGTGCTCCACTCGTCGGGATAAGCGTATTTAAGAGAATAGATGGCAAGAATTGTTTTCCGAACTTGTTCAGGAGAACCGACCAAGATGTGCTTGGCTTTCTTAGCTTTGCGACCTTGGTTTTCAGGGTTTTGATTGTCATCAGGGTTTGAAGGAAAGTTTGTACTCATGAATCGTTATTGGTTTAAAGTGTTTACATTATTAATATATTAATTTATTAATCTTTTGTCAAGGGATTTAGGAATTTTTTTTTATTAACAAATGACGACGATTAATCGTAATTAAATTATTGAGATTAATCCTAGGGTGGGCAGTGGACGATACCAATAAAATCCGATGGATGGTAATCCCTTAACGCACTGTCCACCACATCAAATACATCAAAATAAGATTAATGGTAATTAAATTATTGATATTAATCGTAGGGTGGGCAGTGGATGAGACCAATAAAATCCGATGGTAATCCCTTAAACCACTGCCCACCGACAGGTAGATATGGCTCTGGTGGGCAGTGCTAAGGTCGGATTTTAAACTATTACTATCCCTTGAGAAACCACTGCCCACCCTACATCAAATACATCAAAATAAAATTAATCTTAATTAAATTATTGATATTAATCGTAGGGTGGGCAGTGGATGAGACCAATAAAATCCGATGGTAATCCCTTAAATAACTGCCCACCACATCAAATACATCAAAATAAGATTAATGGTAATTAAATTATTGATATTAATCGTAGGGTGGGCAGTGGACGAGACCAATAAAATCCGATGGTAATCCCTTAACGCACTGCCCACCGACAGTAAATTAATTAGTAAAAATTAGTTAATTATCTAGATTTTTAATAAAATTAATCCTCTGGTGGGCAGTGCTAAGGTCGGATTTTCAACTATTACTATCTCTTTATAAACCACTGCCCACCCTACAGGTATATCTGGCTTTGGTGGGCAGTGTTATATCCGATTTTCAACTATGACTATCCCTTGAAAAACCACTGCCCACCCTACAGGTATATCTGGCTGCATCAAGACGGGAACAGGGAATAGGGAACAGGGAATAATAGTGGAACAGGCATCTTGCCTGTGGTGTCATGGATATCTTGGTGGAACAGGCATCTTGCCTGTGATGCCATGGACATGTTGGTAGAACAGGCATCTTGCCTGTGATGCCATGGACATGTTGGTAGAACAGGCATCTTGCCTGTG
>NZ_JAAHHS010000293.1 GCF_010692395.1 Moorena sp. SIO3H5 | reverse complement strand
TGAGCCTGATATTGCTCCACCAAGAACAGTGCCTGCACCAGGAATCATTTTGAGTAAATTGGCGACAATTACTTTACCCACTGCAGTCATTCCTCCTGTACCCCCAAGAGCAGATATCACCATGCCCAGAAAGGCTCTTTCAACCGTTAATCCAAAAATGCTGGTGATATTAGCAATCATTACCGTTTGCATCGTTACCAAGATTGGCGCATCAGAAAACGGAATTGGTGAGGCACCAACCAATGCTGAACCAGTAACATAACCCGTAACATATTTAAACGCTTCACCTGCTTTTAGTTCAATATTTCTAATCTGTTCTCTCAGAAATGCTTTGCGCTGGGCTTCCGGCAGTAAATTTGCCGTCACTTCTACTAAACGCTCTAAACCATGGGCTGTCACCGTATAATCATCATCGATTGGTTTTGATTGTGCTAGCACTGGAATAATCTGACTAACCGGTAGATTCTTACCCTCTAGGAAAGCAATAAACTCACTACGTTTTTTCGTTAAGGTTTGAATCAGCACTAAGATAACTGGTACATCTTTTTGTTGGAAGCTCTTTAGCCATTCTTCCTCAATCGGATCCAATCGAGCAGTCTCATGATTAAGGCAATACCACACCACATGAATGTGTTCTTTTGCCTCTAGTTTCCTTTGATCATCAATTAGTTTCGAGATATCTCCCCTTACTCGTTCAATCTGTTCAGCTTTAAGTTCTAGCCCTGGCGTATCGTACACTGTAATCGGGCAACCTGTTTTGGTATAACGACGAATGGTTTGAGTAACAGGATAGCCCACGCCTGTTTCTGCCAGGCGAGAGCGAAAAATTGTGTTTACTAAGGTACTTTTTCCTACACCAGTTTTACCAATTACTAAAACATTACATTGTTCAACTTTGCTCTGGGCATCTTCATAGGCTTCGCTCATTTTGCCTAACAGTTCATCAAAGGAAATATGCTCTGACATTAGTAGTTTTCTCCTTTAGCAATTACCCAGAAGTCTTGAATCCAGTCATGAAATTTTACCAAAATCCTTGATATTTGTTTAAAGTCAGCGAAAAATTTGTTGACTTTGACCAAAAAAACTGCTTTAGTGTGGGATTTATTCAAAGTTTACACAAAATTGAGTTAATCATTTTTGTGTCTGTTACCATTTATACAAAAAAAATTTTTTTCATAGCTATGAGATACACAATATTTTTTCACTCTTGCCTATTGCCTATTGCCTATTGCCTATTGCCTATTACCTGCTCCCTGCTCCCTAAAACCCATAAATTTGTACCTCATAAGTATAATACTTGCTATAAGTCATTGACAAATGATACACAACCTGATCTTGTAACGAATGATGCGATTACAGAAATTCCTGCTAAAGGTTGGGATTTAATGCTTACTACAACCGTGAGTGATCCAAGCGTTCCAGGTAAGATGTTTACTCGCTTTTTTGGGATTTCACCTCGGGACACTGTCAGTCTCGATCCAGAACATCGGTTACTTCTGGAAGTTAGTTGGGAAGCCATGGAAAATGACGGGCACATTCCAAAACCCTTAGAAGGTCAGTCTACAGGAGTTTTTGTTAGTTTTACTGTAAATGATTATCAAAATAGATTATAAAGAGATAATTACACAAACTGAATTAGATCATATTACTCCCCTATGATGTCACTGGGTTTTCAATCAAGCTAGGAGAGCAAAAGATATTAACTGCTCATATCCAAAATAAAGCAGCTCCAGTATTAGCCATGAAAAATTACCTAATCGATATACACAAACCTTTAAATAAAAGGTAGTGATAAAGATGTAGTGATTTTGCTACGGCATAATGGAGGTTTCGGGAGCTAAAATCAATACTTGTGTACCACTACAAAAAAACTATGTAAGTAATCACCATTGCTGCTATATAAAATCAACTAAAGTAACAACTAAATCAAAGCGATTGGCCGTAGGCCACGCGGGGCGCGATTAGCCCAAAGGGCTACGCTACGCGATCGCACAGATAACAGTAAATGAAATAACTGGATCAAGGTAGAACTATGAACTTAATTCAATTCTTACAAGACCTTTCTATCAAAGGGGTTAAATTATGGAGTGATGGAGGAAAGTTAAGAACTGAAGGTTCCCAAGAAGTACTGACCACTGATGTTATGGCCGAATTAGAGCAGTATCAATCAGAAATCTTACAGTTACTAAACGAAAATCCAGATATATCCCAAGTCCATCCCCTCTCTTATGGTCAAAAAGGTCTCTGGTTTTTGTGGCAGCTATCACCCCAGGGTCATAATTATAATGTGTCATTTTCGGTTCGGATCTACTCCAAAGTAGATATAACTATTTGGCAACAAGTTTTTCAAGCTCTAAGGGAAAGACATCCGCTACTACGGAGTACATTCTCGAAGTTGGGCGAACAACCAATCCAACAACTACATCAACATCAAGAGTTAGACTTCTTACAGATAGATGCTTCTAGTTGGAGTGAAGAGGAGTTAAACAAAAAGGTAGTTGAAGCTCACAGACATCCTTTTAACCTAGAAACAGAACCAGTGATGCGAGTTAGGTGGTTCACTTGTTCCGAGCAAGACCATATTATGTTACTGACAATACATCACATTGCTTTAGATGGTTGGTCCTGCAACTTAATTGCCAAAGAGCTACCACAACTTTACCAAGCTCAACTAAATGGGCTTGAGGCATCCCTACCACCACTACAGTATTCTTATCAAGATTATGTTAGTTGGCAAAAGGAGTTAGTAGAAGGAGAAGAAGGAGAACAACTATGGAACTATTGGCAACAAAGATTGGGTGGGGAATTACCGGTCTTGAATTTGCCTATAGACAAACCACGACCCCCTATACAGACTGATAATGGTGGCAGCTATCCCTTCAAATTATCCGAAAAGTTGACTGAACAACTGAAGGAACTAGCTCAAACAGAGGGTGCAACTCTGTATATGACTCTGTTGGCTGCTTTTCAAGTGCTTCTGTATCGTTACACAGGTCAAGAGGATATTTTAGTAGGTTCTCCTACTTCTGGTAGAACAAAAGCGGAGTTTGCTTCTCTTGTTGGTTACTTCGTGGACTCAGTAGTGATGAGAGCAGATTTGTCAGGGAATCTCTCTTTTAGAGATTTCCTCTCTCAAGTACGCCAGACAGTCCTGGGATCGCTAGCTCATCAAGATTATCCCTTTGCTTTATTGGTAGAAAAGTTAGAGGTAGAACGTGACTCCAGTCGTGCTCCTCTTTTTCAGGCTGGCTTTGTACTACAAAAATTCCAGGAATCTCAAGATGTGTCAAAGTGTTTTTTTAGCAGCAAAAAAACCTTGATGAATTGGGGAGGACTTGAAGTAGAACCTTTTGTCCTCGAACACTATGAAAGTCAATATGATTTATTCCTGGACATGCTTGAAGAGGACTCATCTCTAGTGGGGTTGTTAAAATACAATGCTGACTTATTTGATGAGCAAACTATTGCCAGAATTGCTGGTCATTTCCAGAACTTGTTAGAAGGGATAGTGAATGCTCCGCAACAGAGAGTAACAGCACTACCATTAATGACAGAGGTAGAGCGAGAACAGATATTGGTAGAATGGAATAATACGAAAACAGATTACCCAAATGATAAATGTATCCATCAGTTATTTGAAGAGCAGGTAGAGAAAACACCAGATGCCATAGCAGTAGTATTTGAAGAACAAAAGCTGACCTATTGGGAATTAAATAACAAAGCTAATCAACTAGCTCATTACTTGCAAAAATTGGGAGTAGTTCCAGAAACCCTAGTGGGAATATGTGTAGAGCGTTCAGTAGAGATGGTAGTAGGTTTATTAGCCATACTCAAAGCCGGAGGAGCTTATGTGCCATTAGACCCGAATTATCCAACTTCCCGTCTCAAGTACATGGTAGAAGATGCACAACTATCCATCATCTTGACTCAAGAAAAATGGCAGCATCATCTATCGGAAACTATAGAAACTGTGATTTGTTTGGATACAGATGAAGAAATTATTAATCAACAGAGTCAGCAAATACCCGAAAATCATGTAACAGCTAATCAGTTAGCTTACGTTATCTATACTTCAGGTTCTACGGGTCAACCAAAGGGGGTAACTATTCCCCATCAAGGATTATTAAATCTAGTGTTCTGGCATCAAGGTACTTTTGAAGTCAAATCATCAGACAAAGCGTCTCAAATAGCCGGAGTAGGTTTTGACGCCTCTGTCTGGGAAATCTGGCCTTACCTGAGTGCAGGCGCTTGCTTACACTTAGTCAACTCAGAAACTCGTCTGTCTCCAGAAGCACTCAGAAATTGGCTAATCTCAGAACAAATAACAATTAGTTTTGTGCCCACACCTCTATTGGAGAATTTGTGTTCCTTAGAATGGCCTGCAAAAACAGAATTGAGAACTGTAGTCACAGGAGGAGACAAACTGCACAATTACCCATCGGCAGCTTTACCATTCTGTGTATTTAATAACTATGGTCCGACAGAGAATACAGTTGTTACAACCTCTGGGTTGGTAGTTTCAGGTCAGGAGGGCAGTATTTCACCACCTATTGGTAAGCCAATATCCAATACCAAAGTATATATTTTGGATAGAAATTTGCAACCAGTGCCCATAGGAGTAGCGGGAGAACTTCATATCGGAGGAGATAGTTTAGCAACAGGCTACCACAACCGCCCCGAACTTACAGCCGATAAATTTATTCCCAACCCTTTTGATAATTCAAAAGCCAACCCCTCCCTTACCCCCAAGGAGGGAAGTCAAAAGTCAAAATTATTATATAAGACAGGGGATTTGGTTCGCTACTTAGCCGATGGCAACATCGAATTCTTGGGTAGAATAGACCACCAAGTAAAAATCAGGGGATATCGTATCGAAACAGGAGAAATAGAAGCAGTTATCAATTCATACCCTAAAGTCAAAGAAACAGTAGTATTAGCAAGAGAAGACAACCCAGGAGACAAACGCCTAGTAGCATACATAGTACCAGAAACTCAAACCATAACCAGCTTCAACCGAGAACTATCAGAAACCCAAGTAGATAATTGGCAAGATATATATAACCAAAAAATCTACGACCAACTAAGTGAAGTAAGTGACCCCCTATTCAACAGCAGAGGATGGTTAAGCAACTACGATAACCAGCAAATACCAGAACAACAAATGCGCATCTGGGCAGGAGATATAGTAACTCAAGTATTAGCCCAGAAACCAAAGAGTGTGTGGGAAATAGGTTGTGGCACAGGAATGCTCCTGTTTCAAATCGCACCCCAGACACAAAAATATTACGGCACAGATATCTCCAATGTCTCATTAGAATACATTAAACAACAAATAGAACAGCAACCAGACAAATATGGTCATGTTTCCTTAGCACAGAAACGAGCCGAAAACATGGCTGATGTGGCTGATAACAGTTTCGATGTCGTATTGCTGAATTCCATAGTCCAGTGTTTTCCCAGTGTGGAGTATCTGTTGCAAGTAATAGAAAACAGTATCCGGGTAGTCAAACCAGGAGGAATGATATTTATAGGGGATATCCGGAGTCGGCCATTAATGAAAGCCTTTCACAGTTCGGTGCAACTGTATCAAGCAACTCCATCATTATCAGTAGAACAACTCAAGGAAAAGATAGACAGAAAAATGGAGCAGGAGACCGAGTTGTTAGTATCACCAGAGTTGTTTGTAGCTCTTAAAGAAAAACATCCAGAAATAACTAATGTACAAATACGTTTAGAGAGGGGAAGAGAACAGAATGAACTGAATAAATATCGCTATAGCGTACTGTTGCATATAGAATCCCAAGCAGCATCAATAATAGCACCGACTGTAGAAAGTGGAGCGGATATGAGTGCTCAAGAGATAGAAACTTATCTGCGAGACAAAGGGCCAGAATCAATTTGCTTTAGTGGTTTAGTGAATGAGAGAGTGGCTAATGACGTAGGTTTAGTGGAGTTCCTATCACAGCCAGAATCAAAACAGAATGTGCAGCAGTTGAGGCAGACGTTAGAGTCAAAGCCAGTAAATGGCATCGACCCAGAGAGGTTATATGAACTGAGTTCGGATTTAGGGTATAGCTTAGAGTTGTGTTGGTCTGCTCAGGGAAAAGGAGAATTGATGGATGGGGTATTTGTGCGCAGAGAGTTAGCCCAAGAAGGGATAGTGTTAACACCCCTAACTCAAAAATCGGTGGTAGCAAGTAACTGGCATCATTATGGGACTAATCCCTTGAGTTCCGAGGTAGCAAAGCAACTGGTACCGGAGTTGAGAGAGTATCTGGAGTCGCGGTTGCCAGAATATATGGTGCCATCGGGGTTGATGGTGTTGTCGCAACTGCCTCTGACTCCTAACGGTAAGGTAGACCGTAAAGCTTTGCCTGTACCGGATGTGGCTAGTAGTGTGTCAACGGAGTATGTAGCTCCACAAACGGAGACACAGAAGGCATTAGCAGAGATTTGGCAAGAATTGTTAGGAATAGAAAAGGTGGGAATATATGATAACTTCTTTTTTGATTTGGGTGGGCATTCTTTGAAAGCAACTCAAGTTGTATCTCGAATACGACAAGGTTTTGACATAGAGTTTCCTTTAAACAAAATATTTGAATCTTCTACAGTGGAAAGTATAAGTAAGTATATAGATGCGTGTATTTGGGCGGCTAAAACACATCAAATTACCCAAGATAACACAGCTAACCAACGTAATCAAGGAGTTATCTAGGTATGAAACAAATGCAAATGATAGAAGAATTTTTACTTGAGCTTCGCAACCAAGATATCCAACTTTGGCTTGAAGGAGAGCAACTACACTATAGTGCTCCTGAAGGAAAACTTACACCCACATTGCTGGCTCAACTGCGAGAACGTAAAGAAGAAGTAATCAGCTTTTTGCACACTGCCAAACAATCTGTATACTCACAGCAGTCTCAAATAAAACCTATTGATCGAAATAACTCCTTGCCATTATCATTCGCACAGGAAATGATGTGGTTTTGGCATCAGCTTTTGCCAGATAATCCGTTATACAATTTGCTGGTGAGCCTACAAATAGAAGGTCTGCTGAACGTAACAGTCTTAGAGCAAAGTCTCAACGAAATCATCAAGCGACACGAAAACCTACGCACCTGTTTCCCCTCTGTAGACGGGAAACCTATGCAAGTAATTTATCCTGTTGCCAACATCAATCTGTCAACAGTAGAATTACCATCATCACCGGAACAAACAACTCAACTCAAACAACTAGCTAGCACTGAAGCAGAAAAACCCTTTGACCTAGCCCAAAGCCCCCCGCTGCGTTTCACCCTAGTACGACTCAGCCGAGAAACTCATATATTAATGTTAACCATGCACCACATAATATATGACGGTTGGTCTATAGGCATACTAGCATCGGAACTATGTACATTGTATGAAGCCTACAGTCAAGGAAACCCCTCCCCATTATCAGAACTACCGATTCAATATGCCGACTACGCCCACTGGCAACGACAGAGACTCACAGGAAAGGTATTAGAAAAACATCTGAGCTACTGGAGACAAAAACTAGCAGGAGTTTCCCCAATATCCCCCCTACCAACAGACCGCCCACGTCCACAAGTGCAAAGCTTCCATGGAGGATTAGAAAAATTTCAACTCAATCAGAACTTGATACAAAAACTCACGCAACTAAGTCAGGAATCAGGTACAACATTGTTTATGACTGTGTTGAGTGCATTTTTTGTTCTACTATATCGTTATAGTGGAGAGTCTGACTTAATAGTAGGGACAGGAATTGCTAACCGCAACCGAGTCGAAATTGAACCCTTAATTGGTATGTTTGCCAACGTCCTTGCACTTCGTTCTCAATGTTCAGATGACTGTAGCTTTACCGAATTACTAACTCAAATCAAACAAACAACTCAAGAAGCCTATAAATATCAGGATTTACCATTTGAAAAGCTAGTAGAGGAACTTTCGCTAGAAAGGAATTTAAGCTACAACCCTCTGGTACAGGTGATATTTAGCTTTACAGATGTACCATCAATGAAATCTTGGGATTTACCAGGATTAAGGGTAATTCAGAGGGAAGAAGGTTTCAACTCTGTAATGGATTTAGAAGTGTATCTGTGGGAAGCACTATCAGGTTTAGAAGGCTATTTTGTTTACGACACAGACCTATTTGACAGAGCAATCATCACTGGGATGATGGCACATTTCCAAACTCTACTACAAGCAATAGTAGCAAATCCCCAACAAAAAATCTCAAAACTCCCCCTAATAACAGCAGCAGAAAAACAGAAAATTCTGCACGAATGGAAAAAACCCAAAACAGATTATCCCACAGACAAATGTATTCATCAGTTATTTGAGGAACAGGTCGAAAACAACCCCAATGGAATAGCATTAGTATTTGGACAACAAAAGCTGACCTATTCTCAATTAAATAGCAAAGCCAATCAACTGGCCCATTACTTGCAAAAATTGGGAGTAGTTCCAGAAACGCCAGTGGGTATTTGTGTAGAACGTTCATTCGAGATGGTAGTAGGTTTATTAGCCATACTCAAAGCAGGAGGAGCTTATGTAGCAATAGCTCCAACAGACAAATTACAGAATTTGCCATCCATTTCAGTAATATTAACCCAAAACCACCTCAAATCAAAATGGTACACCTATAGCGAGCAAGATGCTCGCGCTACGGTAGCTCAAATTCTGTGTCTAGACACCGAGTGGGAATCAATAGCCAAACAAAATACAGAAAACCTAAACACAGCAACAACAGCTACCAACCTCGCCTACATTCTGAATCAAACTTTAGTAGAACATCACAGCGTAGCTCAACGTTTACAATGGCTACAAGAAATCCTGAGAATAACTAATCAAGACATTCTGCTGCATAAAACCTCTCTGAGTCAAGATGTAGCGATTCTAGAAATAGGTTTACCTCTAATCAGTGGTGGTAGTGTAGTTATAGCTGCCAACTCAGAGCCCAAAGAATTACAGAAATTAATCGACCAGTACAAAGTAACCATAGTTCACCTGTATCCATCAGAACTCCCCTCGTGGTTAAACACAACTAACTCGGTAACATCTATCAAAAGTTGGCGTACGCTTCTTTGCAGTGGAGAAACCCTATCAACAGAAATAGCCAACAAATTTCTCCAAAGCTACCCAGTGTCATTGCACAACTTCTACAGTATCCCAGAAGCAGCAGGAGAAATCACCCACTGGTCTTGGTCAGAAAAACCAAACAGAGAAAAGGTACCCATAGGCAACCCTGGTCGGTTATCAGTTTATTTACTAGACCAACACCAAAACCCAGTCCCCAAAGGAGTACCAGGAGAAATCTATATCGGAGGTTCCAGTTTAGCCAGAGGTTATCTGCAGCAACAGACATCACTCGAATTTATCCAACATCCCAAATTAGGAAGACTATTCCCAACAACAGAAATAGGTCGTTATCACAACAAAGGTTATCTAGAAATAGTCGGAGCTAAACAACGGCAGACATGGATCAAAGGGAAGCGAATAGAACTAGCAAACATCGAAACCGCCCTATTATCAGCCCCCCAAGTAGAACAAGCTTATGTATTAGCTCATCAAACATTTCTGGTAGCTTATGTTGTGATGGCCGGAGTCTGGAACCCGAAACAATTACACTCCCAAATACAACAACAGTTACCCCCAGACATGATGCCAGGAGCTTATGTTCCCCTGGCTCGTTTACCGTTAACCCACAAAGGAAAAGTAGACGAAGTAGCATTAGGGCGTTTCCCAGTAATTGACGATAACGTAGTGCAACAATGGGAAGCAAAACTCAAAGCAGTGCCAGAAATAGAACAAGTAGCAGTGGTAGTGCAAC
>NZ_JAAHHS010000292.1 GCF_010692395.1 Moorena sp. SIO3H5 | reverse complement strand
AACCCCCATTCTAGGGCAGTTTGCTCACAAGCCAAGAGCAAATTTTCCCCGACTCCTTGCCGCCGACAAGACTTTCTGACAGCCAGATTGGAGACGTAAAGATGTTGGCAGTTGGGCTTTGGCCAGCAATAGCGAGAACGGAGTGTTAGCTCTACAGTACCAGCTAGCAGCTCACTGGTACCAGCAGAACCGGAAACCGTAGTGACGGCGACTAAACACAGGTAATGGGGTAAACTAGATCGCACTCTGTGGCGCAAATCTTCGTAAATACCCAGTCTTAATACAGGGTGAACCCAGCTGATGATCCCTTTTTGAGGGTGAAAGCTATCTGCAAGAATATCTGCTAAGGTGCTGATATCTTCAAATTGAGCATCACGTATAGTGACTTGAGATATACCACCAGCCAAGGTATCTTGACCAGTAGGGACAGATTTATGAAGGGTTAAGAAAGAAAAGCAGGAATCCACAACTAAAAAATTATTTGGGAATGGTAAACTACAACTAAAGTATGTAGACTGTAGGCCGAAGTGGTCATAATTACCCCGAGGTTGACCGTAGTTTGAAACCACCAGAGGGTATATGGCTAAGCACTTTGAAGCCGGGATTGACAATTGAGCTCGAAAGTATTTACCCCCCCATTTCAGGTAAGGTAAATAGTAAGGTAAATAAGAGACATTAAACGTTATACTTCATAATTAATACCTTTTTGACCAGTTTGAGCAAAATCGGCTCACGAGATTAGCAAAGGGTGATTCCCTCCGACTATCAACTAGAAAGTCCTCGAAGTTAGGTAGTTCACATCATTCTATCTCTATTGAAATATGAGGAATCATAAGACTGACTGGATCCCAATCATTAAGAAATTTGTTGCGATAGTAGGCAAAAATGGTGTGGTTCAACGTCGTGAAGAATTGCTGACCTATGAATGTGATGGTCTTGCCAGCTATCGTCAACGACCAGCGGTAGTAGTGCTACCACGCACTACCGAACAAGTCTCAGAGGTGCTTAAGATATGCGATCGCTATTCTATCCCTTGGGTGGCACGGGGGGCTGGCACCGGATTATCCGGTGGTGCTCTACCTCTAGAAGATGGTGTGTTGATTGTCACTGCCCTAATGAAGGGGATCCTGGACATTGACCTGGAAAATCAGCGAATCGTAGTACAACCAGGCTTAATCAACAACTGGGTGACGCAAGCGGTAAGTGGTGCGGGTTTCTATTATGCCCCTGATCCCTCCAGTCAAATTATTTGTTCCATTGGTGGCAATGTAGCTGAGAACTCTGGTGGTGTCCATTGCCTAAAATATGGTGTGACCACTAATCACGTCATGGGATTAAAATTGGTTATTCCTGACGGTTCAATTGTGGATGTAGGGGGATCAGTTCAAGAAATGCCTGGTTACGACCTAACCGGCTTATTTGTTGGTTCCGAAGGCACCTTGGGGATCGCAACAGAAATTACCCTGCGCATCCTCAAGAGACCAGAATCAATTTGTGTCCTCCTAGCGGACTTTACTAGCATTGAAACTGCTGGTACTGCAGTGACTGACATTATTGGTGCTGGGATCATTCCTGCGGGTATGGAAATGATGGATAATATCAGCATCAATGCGGTAGAGGACGTAGTGGCAACAGGTTGTTATCCAAGGGATGCTGGAGCAATATTGCTGGTAGAACTGGATGGCTTAAAGGTAGAAGTTGACACTAATAAACAGCGGGTTGCCCAACTGTGTAAACAGAATGGGGCAAGAAATATCACCACGGCTAGTGACGAAGAAACCCGCCTGAAATTATGGAAAGGTCGCAAAGCGGCTTTTGCTGCGGCAGGGAAGATCAGCCCCAATTATTTCGTCCAAGATGGGGTGATTCCTCGCACTGAGTTAGCAGGGGTTTTGAGGGAGATTGAGGCATTAAGCGAGAAATCTGGGTACACAATAGCCAACGTATTTCATGCGGGTGATGGGAATCTACACCCCCTAATCTTGTACGATGAAAAGGTGCCTGGGGCATTAGAAGAGGTAGAACATGTTGGTGGCGAAATCCTCAAACTCTGTGTGAAAGCAGGGGGTAGTATATCTGGGGAACATGGCATTGGTGCGGATAAGAACTGTTTTATGCCAGATATGTTCACGTATACGGACTTGGAAACGATGAAATGGGTTAATCAGGTATTCAATCCCAAGGGTTTAGCCAATCCAGGCAAGGTATTTCCGACACCCCGGACTTGTGGAGAGGCGGCAAATGCCGGAAAAACCAAGGAATTTGAGTCTATCGAGCGTTTTTAAACCAAGTTTCGTGAGGTACACATGAGCCAAGGTTATCCAGGAGTCAAGAGCGTTGAGTTAGGTTGAGATCAGGTCAAGTAATTTCCTTTGCCTATTACCTTTTGCCTATTACCTTTTGCCTATTACCTTTTGCCTTTTGCCGTTCCCAGTCAGTCGCTGCTTTTCTTGCCAAGCCACAAAGCCAATTCCCCACAAAAAACTCAAACTGACGACTAATCCTGAAGGATTACCAAGACTAAGTAACAGCAAGACCAAAAAAAAACTACCAAGTTGAGCCGTTTGCTGGAGTAAGGAATTCAACCCAGCTTTGGCTTCCTGCTCCAAAGAAATTTTGTTACGGCTTAACTTCATTCTAAAACCAATAATAAAATTACATTACCCGATTGAAAACTGCTACAATAATAAGATTGACTAAATTAAAAATTAGTGAAATCTGCCCATAAACGACCAATTATGCGACCAGCAATCAGGATCCAGAGCAAAAAATTAGCGGCACCGATGATTAAGCTGGCATAAAATTGGACACCAATGGCACTCTCCATACAAACACTAAAATCTAAGAAGGTGTTGGTGAGAATTAACTGCCCAATTAAACTAGGAATGTAGAGGATTAAAAGCAGAGCGATCGCATCCTGAAGGCTCAAGTATACACTTCTCCACATATCCCCTAGTAAAGCTTTACCAAGCTTATCCACAGAAGTCCATATATGTTGCATTAGATTTCTTGGAAGCACAAATTTGATCTGGCCGGTTTTGACACTAAGCCAGTATTCATTTCCACCGAACCGAGATCCGGATACTGATGTATGGTGGTTTCGTGAAGGTTGATCAAGAGCTAGGTACTTCAACCCCTTGAAAACTGCTAAAGATGCGTGCCTCCTAGGCCGCGAGGGATTGCTCGCGGCCTAGGGTCGCACCTTAGGGTATGATGCCCTGTTGCGGTTCGGTGTAGGCTGGATTAATCTAGAAACATCATTTCCCGGTAGTCTAGATGTCTACTAAATCCAAAATTCATCCGAGAACTACCCAAGTCAGTCACTGGTCAATTGAGCAGTTGCCCGGATTAAGTATTCAAGATCAATCAAAACTAAAAGAATTGGGCATTACCACCACTAGGGAACTGCTCGAAAAGGCAAGCACTGGCCAAGCGAAACAAGCGCTAGCTAACCAATTAAAGGTTAAGACTCAGTACGTCAATAAATGGGTCGCCCTAGCAGATTTAGCTCGTATCCCTAGCATTGGCTGCCAATATTGTGGACTAGTGTTACATGCAGGAATATGCTCTTTAACCCAACTAGCTCAGACTCCCCCTCACCGCTTGCACCAAAATATTTTACGCCTACAGGTAGCAACCATGAAGCGCCGAGACCTTTGTCCTGGTGTTGATCAGGTGGCACGATGGACTAAACAAGCACGAGATTTAGCTATAGGAAAGGGAACAGGGAATAGGTAAGGGAATAGGTAAAAAGGAACAAGGGAACAGGGAACGAAAATGATCACAATTGATTTAGGTACTATATCATCATTGGTGATGTGTTGATTGTTAATTGTTAATTGGCATTTTGAATTTGCGATTTTCCTCGGATTCCTGCTCTATTCCTTCACCAACACTCCATTGAGGAAAATATCAGCAATGCCTTCTGCCATTTCTTGAATCTCTTTGGGGGAGGCATCTGAATCGAGGATGGTATTGTGGCTGAAACCAGCAACGGCAAACATGCCCAAGAACACCTGAGCCAAAATTTTGGGGTTCATAGGGCGATAAATGCCTCGCTCAATGGCGGTTTCAAAAAAGGCTTCACCCACATCTGTCATTTTAATAATCACTTCTGACTGAATGCGATCGCGCAATTCTGGGTGGAATTGGGCTTCCATAAAGCATACTCGCATCAGATCCGCATTCTCACCCATACGCATCATTCGCCGCCGCATCATCTGTGCTACTGCTTTATAGCTGCCCATTTCACTGAGTTCCGTGAGCAAATCGGTGAGAATGTCTACCCAACCCTGGGTGGCGACTTCAATCAGGATGGCCTTTTTGTTTTCAAAATGACGAAATAGGGTACCTTCAGCGACTCCAGCAGTACTGGCTAACTCCCTGGTGGTTGTCCCGTTATAACCTCGACTGGCAAACAAACGTCGTGCTGCTGTCAGGATACGTTGCCTGGTCTCTGTCTCTGACTGAGTTGGCTGATTAATTATTCCCATGGGTGTCAAAATGAAACTTGTAGCGCTATTGTCCAACACTTCACCCCATAATTGCCAAATTTGAGACGGAGTTGGCTTGAGCTTTTAGTAGTAGGTCATGGTGATCATGCCTTGATTGTGACACACTTGATGAAGAGACGCTAGCTTATTAGTTGTTAACCTCACGCCTCTTAAAGGCGGTCCCACTACATCCCCCCCTTAAAAGCGGTGGGTGTTGTAGGAGGTTTCTGTAAGTTTGTTACTGCCACCCTTGTATGACTAAACAGAATGGATTGGTCGTGTTTCTCCACCATGTTGCGGATCACTTAAGACCACTTCGGTGCTTATTCAAGACAGGATCTATCAAGTCCCTATCGATTTTATCTTATCTGGGGGCAGCAATCCTAATCTGGGGAACATTCTCGACTATTGCATTAGCCCGTACTGAAACCCCAGCATCACCCTCAACCTCAATCCAACCCTATCTAGACCGGGTGATCGAACGGGTAACTGAGTTTACCCTGGATAATGGCATGAAGTTCATTGTCCTAGAAAACCACGAAGCACCAGTAGTTTCTCTTCTTACCTATGCCGATGTAGGCGGTGTGGATGAACCGGATGGCAAAACCGGTGTGGCTCACTTCTTAGAACATTTAGCATTTAAAGGTACCACCCGGATTGGTACTACCAACTATGAGGCAGAAAAAATTCTGCTGGACAAGTTGGACGAGTTGAAGAAAAAAATTAAAGAGTATCAAGCCACTGGCAATGAGGCAGAGGTGGCTAAGTTAAAAGAAGAGTTTGGCCAAGTCGAAGCTGAGGCAGCTAAGTATGTCCAGCAGAACGAATTAGGTCAGATTATTGAGCAATCAGGAGGCGTGGGCTTGAATGCGGCAACGTCTACGGATTATACGGTGTACTTCTACAGCTTGCCATCAAACAAATTAGAGCTGTGGATGTCCTTAGAGTCGGAACGCTTCCTTGAGCCGGTATTTCGCGAATTTTATAAGGAACAAGAGGTAATCCTCGAAGAGCGTCGTCTGCGCACTGATAACTCTCCGATCGGTCAAATGATTGAGGCGTTCTTGGATACTGCCTATACCAAGCACCCTTATCGGCGTCCGGTCATTGGCTACAACAAAGACATTCGCAACCTCACTCGCCAAGATGTCCAGGAGTTTTTTGACACTTACTATAGTCCGAATAACTTAACTGTAGCTATTGCGGGAGACGTGGACCCAAAGCAGGTGAAACGGCTAGCTAAAGTCTACTTTGGACGCTACAACCATCAAGGAGAAATCCCTCAAGTCACTACGGTAGAACCACCACAGTCCGAAACCAAGGAAGTTACCTTGAAATTACCCTCCCAGCCCTGGTACTTGGAAGGATACCATCGACCAGGGATTACCCATCCTGACCATGTGGTTTATGAAATTATGGGCAATTTGCTCAGTGATGGTCGCACCTCTCGCCTATATAAGTCTCTGGTAGAAGGGAAACAAGTAGCCCTCTCGGCGGCAGGGTTTAGTGGCTTTCCTGGTGATAAATATCCTAATTTAATGTTGTTCTATGCCCTCACTTCACCAGGACACACGGTGGAAGAGGTGGCAAGTGCATTGGCAGAAGACATTGAAAAGCTCAAAACTGAACCAGTTTCACCCCAAGAATTGGAACGGGTAAAAACTCAGGCAAGGGCTAGCTTATTGCGATCGCTTGATTCCAATATGGGTATGGCCAGAAATTTGGCAACCTATGAGGTCAAAACAGGTGATTGGCGTAACTTGTTCAAGGAAATAGAAGATATAGAGGCAGTGAGTGCAGCAGACATTCAGCGGGTGGCTCAGGCAACCTTTCGACCAGAAAACCGTACGATTGGACGGATTTTACCAAGTCAGTAACTCAACGGTTCTCCGTTGAAGGTAGATCTCCGTTGAAGGTTGAATGTTGAAAGTTGAAAGTTGAAAGTTGAATGTTGAACCTTCTAACCTTCAACTTGGTAACCTTCAACTTGGTAACCTTCAACTTGGTAACCTTCAACTACTGATCCAATTACCCATGACTAATGACCAATGACCAATCTAAAATCGAAAAGCCAAAATCCCAAATACCTGAAATGGATCGGGCTACTGGTAGTGACAATACTAGTGGTAGTGCTCGTGTCTCGTCTACCAGCAATAGCTGATACCCCACGCCATTACGATGAATTAGACTTTGACCCGTTACCACCAATTCAGCTACCGGACTACACTCGCTATGAGTTAGATAATGGAATGGTGGTCTATTTGATGGAAGACCATCAACTGCCTTTGGTTAGTGGTACCGCAATGATTCGCACGGGCGATCGCCTTGAGCCTGCTGACAAAATTGGCTTAGCGACTATGGCTGGGGAGGTGATGCGTACTGGGGGTACCACTGAACACTCAGGCAATCAGTTAAATGTGCTCTTAGAAGAAAAGGCAGCTTCGGTCGAAACTAGTATTGATACTAGTTCTGGCAGTGCGAGTTTTAGTGCTTTGAGCGAAGATTTGGACTTGGTCTTTGATTTGTTTGCTGAAGTTATTCAAAAGCCCGCCTTTGCTAAAGCTAAGCTGGCCCTAGCTAAACAGCAATTAGCGGGACAAATTGCCCGCCGCAATGATGATCCTGGTGATATTGCTTCTCGTGAATTTAGGAAACTGATCTACGGTGACACTAGCCCCTATGCCCGCACTATAGAGTATGAGCATCTAGACAATATCTCTCGTGATGATTTGATCTCTTTCTCACAGAAGTATGTATATCCAGAAAATATGATACTGGGTATTGTGGGGGATTTTGACTCCGAAAAAATGCGATCGCTAATTGAGGATAAATTTGGGAGTTGGAAATCTGCCTCTGCGCCAGCACAGCCAAAGGTGCCAGACGCATCCCAGGCTCAGTTAGGGGGTATATTTTTTGTGGATCAACCTCAACTGACCCAAAGTAATATTCAAATGGGACATATTGGGGGCAAACTCGATAGCCCTGACTACGCCACCCTTTCTGTGTTAAATGAGGTGATGAATGGATTTGGGGGCAGACTATTTAACGAAGTGCGATCGCGTCAAGGTCTAGCTTACTCTGTCTACGGGGTTTGGAGTGTTCGCTATGACTATCCGGGTTTGTTTCTTGCTGGGGGACAAACTCGCTCTGAAACCACGGTACCCTTTATTAAATCTGTTCTAGATGAAATCCAGAAACTGCGCACTAGTCCGATTAGCTCAGAAGAATTGGCTAAGGCAAAAGAAAGCGTTCTCAACTCCTTTGTGTTCAACTTCCAGAAGCCAGAACAAACCCTATCTCGGCTGATGCGCTATGAATACTACGGCTACCCAGAGGATTTCATCTTCCGTTATCAAAAGGGAGTCACAGCTACTACGATTGAGGATGTACAGCGGGTGGCGGAAAAGTATCTCAAACCTGATCAGATTGTTACCGTAGTTGTGGGCAATGCTTCCCAAATCAAACCAGCCCTGACTAGCATTTCCCAGGACGTCACCGTTTTAGATATTACTATTCCAGAACCACAAAACAGCTAGTACATCAATGGCAAATTGTTAATAGTTAATGGTTGATTGAGAAAAAATCGATTTACCATTTGTCTTTTAACATTTGCCCTTTGCTATTGTCCATGCGCATTCTATTCCTACATCCCAATTTCCCTGCCCAGTTTCGCCACATAGCAACTGCTTTAGCTAAAGATAACCGCAACCAGGTTGTCTTTGGAACCAGGCGCAAGGAAGGGCAACTCCCTGGAGTTGTCAAAGCTCTTTACAATCCCTCTAGGGAAGCACGTCCAGAAACTCACCACTATGTTAGACCTTTAGAAAATGCCGTACTTCAGGGTCAAGGGGTATATCGCTTAGCCAATCAGCTCAAGGCTAAGGGATTTGTTCCTGATGTGGTCTATGGTCATTCGGGTTGGGGGCCAACGTTATTTATCAAAGACGCTTTCCCCCAAGCCAGATTATTGTGCTACTTCGAGTGGTTTTATCATGCCCATGGCACAGATGCTGATTTTGATCCATCCGAACCCCTAAACGCTGACGATGAAGCCCGGATTCGGATGAAAAATGCCCCGATTTTGTTAGACCTAGCCAGTTGCGATCGCGGATTGTCTCCCACCTACTGGCAGCGTCAGCAATTTCCAGCGGACTTCCACAACAGAATTACCGTGCGTCATGATGGGGTGGACACCGAGTTCTTTAAACCCAATCCAGGGGCAAAGTTAGTACTAAAACGGATCAACTTAGACCTGTCTGAGGTGGAAGAACTGGTTACCTATGTGGCACGGGGAATGGAACCTTATCGAGGTTTTCCCCAATTGATCGAAGCAATCGGTATTCTTCAGCAGCGACGTCCTAAGTGTCATGCTGTGATTGTCGGGGAAAATCGGGTGGCTTATGGTAAAAACCTACCCGATGACAAAACTTACAAAGACTTGATGTTAGAAAAAGTTCCCCTTGACCTAGACAGAGTCCACTTTACTGGTTTACTTCCTTACTCAGAATACCTACAAGTCCTTCAAGCTTCCTCTGTTCATGTTTATCTCACCCGTCCTTTTGTTCTGTCTTGGTCGATGCTGGAATCCCTTTCTACAGGTTGTTTGGTAGTAGCATCTGATACTCCCCCAGTGACAGAGGTGATTGAAGATGGGATTAATGGTTTGTTAGTAAACTTTTTCTCTCCAGAGGAAATCGCCGATCGGGTTGAGGAAGCTCTCGACCATCCAGAACAGATGGCTGCTATTCGCGCTAAGGCCAGGGAAACTATTCAACAGGGTTATGATTTAGATCAGTTATTATCCCAGCATTTGCAGTGGATACGAGAAAGTCAGTTTAAGGTTGAAGGTTAAAGGTTAGAAGGTTGAAGGTTGAAGGTTGAAGGTTGAAGGTTAAAGGTTAGAAGGTTTAAACTCAACAATCAACAATCAACTTAATCTTTGGAGGAAGATATATCTTTGTTAAAGCGTCTGGGATGGTCAAGGGTAATGCAACGCCAGCGGAGCAATAGCTTGATCGCAGGTAAGCAAACAGGGGTAACAGCGTTTAAGGGAGTAACTGTACTAAACGTGATTCGCTCACCAGACCAAGAATTGGGTCGTGCCAGTAAGGTTGAACCAGTTTTTGCTAAAAGTCCTTAAAAGTGCGGTAGCCCATTTGATCAAAGGCAATCAGAATCGTCAATTGTTTTCCCTCTTTCCTCTTTCCTGCTCCCTGCTCCCGTCTTGATGCAGTCGCTCATGGGGGAAACCACGGCAGTCGCTCATGGTTAGAAGTTACCGTAAGACAGTTGAGCCTTGTCTTGATGCAGTCGCTCATGGGGGAAACCCCCAAGACCGCGCAAATCACGCTAATCAATAAGTTTTAC
>NZ_JAAHHS010000291.1 GCF_010692395.1 Moorena sp. SIO3H5 | reverse complement strand
CTGTCGGGATGATCGGGATTGTTGGTTTAACCGGTTTACGTCCTCACCAATTGCCCCTTCACCCAGATACAGGGGAAATTAGCTGGCATAACCAGATATCAGTAAGTGCTGAATTAACCGATACTTTAGATAAAATGGTGCGCTATGATTTCCGAGAGCGTTACCAATCAGCTACCTTAGCCTTACAAGCACTAACTACTGTAATTACTAATAAAAATAGCAATAATAACACCAATCCTAACACTACTAAAACTGGCGCTACCTTAATGTTGGGAATTGCGTCATCTATACAACCGCTGCTCCCGAAACCCCGACGATTCAGACTAAAACCCTACCAAGTGTTACTGTACACCGGGGTGATTGGATTGGGGTTTGCAGCAACGGTTTTTATGGTGAATGCTATCAATGAAGAAACTGCTACGGATTGGTATAACCAGGGCGAAACCTTTTTAGAATTGAAGCGCTATGAACAGGCTCTGGATGCTTATAATCGAGCTGTAGAAATCCGAGGGGAATATGCTCCCGCTTGGCAAGGTCAGGGTAAGACCTTGTTTGCCCTGAAGTACTATGAAGAAGCTCTAAATGCTTACGACCAAGCCATTCAAATTGAGCCGGATTATAGTGCAGCTTGGAAGGGTAGGGGTAAAACTTTGGAGCAGTTGGAGCGTTATGACGGAGCAATTAAGGCGTTTAATAGCGCCCTGGAACTCAAGCCCAATGACCTGGACGCTTGGATCAGTCTTGGTAATGTTCAGGTTAAGTCCAAGAATTATTTTGATGCGATCGCATCCTTTGACAAAGCCCTGAAACTCAAACCCGATTCTTACCAAGCTTGGTATCGACGGGGCTGGGCATTACATAATTTGCGCCGATATAAAGCAGCAGTACAATCCTACGACCGAGCCTTAGACTACAAACCGAATTCCGCTGAAGCCTGGTATCAGCGGGGTAATGACTTGAGCAATTTGCGAAAGTATAAAGATGCAGCCAAGTCTTATCAGCAAGCCGTTCAATTCCAGCCCAACTTCTACCAAGCTTGGTATAGCTGGGGCAATACCTTAAATCAATTGGGGAAATACCAAGAAGCCTTAGCCTCCTTTGATCAAGCGGTTAAACTCCAGCCTAAATCCTATCAAGCCTGGTACAGTCGCGGTTGGACACTCCATCAAGTCCAGCGATATGAAGATGCCCTGGAAGCTTACTACAAAGCCATTAAACTACAATCCAAGCCTTACCAAGCTTGGTACAGTCGAGGCAATACCTTCTATAAATTGGAACGCTATAAGGATGCGATCGCATCTTACCAACAAGCAGTTAACTATAAACCTGACTACAGCCAAGCCTGGTATAGCCTAGGCAATGCATTAGTTAAACGCAACCAGTATAAAAAAGCGATCGCAGCTTATGACAAAGCCGTGCGCTACCAGCCAAACTACCGAGAGGCTATCAAAGCACGGGAGCGGGCAAGTAGCGAATTAGAAGCACAGAAGAGGGAACAGGAAATCGGGAATCGGGAACAGGGAATCGGGAATCGGGAATAGTTAAGGCAAGAGGCAATAGGCAATAGGCAATAGTTAAGGCAAGAGGCAATAGGCAATAGGCAATAGGCATGCTAGCAACAGTGAGTTCAAGTAGGGTGGGCAGTGCTTGACAGAGATTCATTTGCTTGGCCATAGTCTTGCTAGGCACTGCCCACCAGACGATTCATCTTAACGTAAGCATAAGCTGATAGCTGTTCGCGTAGCGTGGCCAAAGGCCTTTAGCTTATAGCTGTTCGCGTAGCGTGGCCAAAGGCCTTTAGCTGATAGCTTTAGCAATCCTAAATCAATTGAGAGAATGTTTGTTCCCTGTTCCCTGTTCCCTGTTCCCTGTTCCCTTTGCTATTACATCTTAAGTAGCTTCAGTAGAACCAATATTCTCTAATTCTCCATCTGATTTAGCCAGATAAATCCCAGATAATACGATTATAAAAGTCAAGCCATTTAACCAACTCAATTTTTCTGCAAAAATTAGCCAGGCTAAGACTGCTGCAATCATAGGTTCCAGCAATAGAATTAGAGACACAAAGCTAGATGAAAATTGTTTGAGACTATAGAATAATGCACCCAATCCAATGATAGAGCCACAAAGTCCTAGGCCAATAACAGCAGACCATGATGAAAAGGAAGCAGGAAATAGTCTATCTTCAAATAGCAATGTTAATGGTAACAACAATAGGCCACCCAAGGTATAAAGCCATAGTAAAATTGTGCTTGTGTCAAATTTAACTCGGAGATTCTCTGTTACCAAAAGTGTCGCCGCATAGAAAAGGGCAGATAGTAATGCAACGCTGTCCCCTATCAATGTCTCTCGATCGATATTAAAATCGTTAAAACCAATTAAGAACGTTCCTCCTAGAGCCAGAACCATGCCGATTAGGAAGCGACGATTAAAGGATTGGCTTAACAGTAACCATCCGCCGACAGCTGCAAAGATAGGAGTGGTGTTGTGGAGAAGATTAGAATTAGCAACACTTGTTTTTGTCAGAGACCAAGCCCACGTCACTAGGCAAATTGAATCTAAGCTAGCAACAAGAAATAAGGAGAAAAAATCCTTGACAGTATAAGCCTTGTTATCAGTGTTATCAGTGCTATCAGTAGTAGATAAGCGTCCGCTGTGCTTATCCCAAAGTAGTTTGATCACCTTGCCAAGGCCCAACGCTAGGCTGGCAATCCAAAACCGATTAAATATTGTTCCATAAGGACCCATATCATGTTCTGTTATGCGAGTCAGAATTGGTGAAGACGATAGGGCAAAAATGGCAATTGCTAAGGAAGAAGACCCCCAGATTGCAGAACTTTTAGTAGACATGATCAACTTCCTTAATTAGGGATTCTATAGTGGTTTTAAACAGTGGATTTAAACGATTTGAGGTAGATAATCCTGAATTTTAGGCAACAGGAAATAGCGGATCACCAGAAAAGCGGATCACCGAAACCTATCAAATAAAATAGGGAATAGCGAACAGAAAAAAAATGATGTGTACCTCCTAATTAAGAAAAGTTCTATAAAAAGGGTTAAGTACATCATCAGTATAAACTATGGCGAGTAGCCATGGTTTATCTAATTTGATAGGAAGAGAAGTACAGCTTAAGACATAGTTTTCTTATTGAAAGGGGACAGGTAGCTTTGGATCAGGAAGCATAAGATATCTTAAGCTTTGCTTCCACTCCTCTATCTCTAAAAGTATCATAGGATAAACCCATCTTGTCAATCAACCAGGAGAGTTTTCAATAAACCTGGCCTTATGGCGATCGTTGACAATATATTTTATACATATAGTGTTTATTTGATGGTAAAAACATTATAGATATGAATTAACAAAATTAGATCCGTTTACCCTGGGAAATACCATTTAATATAGAGCCTAACGTAAGTATACAGCCTTCAGCCGTCAGTGGTCAGCGTAATTTCTTCCAGATTCATTAGCTGACCATAGGATTGCTAGGCACTGCCCACCAAACCATGACTCACTATTGCCTCTTGCCTTTTGCCTCTTGCCTTTTGCCTATTACCGTTACAGAAACCGCAACACAAACAAACAGCCTTCTGTTGTCGATTAGCTTAGTAATAAGCAATACAGAGGGACAATCAAATGAACAAATTACTGAGACTATTCCTCCTTTCCGGAATGGTTGCTATCTTGGCACAGCTAACAACAGCTTGCCACAATCAGCCATCAGTCCAACAATCAGAAAAAAGCTCTAATCTACCTGTAGCGCAAGACGTAGAATCTGACCAAATACAGCGCCAATTAGAACCTATGCAATCAGCCGAGGTCGGGAGGTCGGCGGATAGCGTTAATCAGAATATCCCTAACAGAGGATTGAAACCCCGAGCCCCAAGGCGACTCTCCGATAGCCCAAATGCACGCTTTAAATCAGTTCCTAGTAGCTCAATTCCTGCGAGCAAACGGATGCCGTTACTGACAGCAGAGCAAGCTATCCCAGAAGTCAGCAACAGAGAAAACTATAGTCCCATTGATGAGAATGCCTTTAAGAGAGTAAAGCATAATCCCCTGTCTACCTTTGCGATTGATGTTGATACCGCCTCCTACAGCAATCTTCGTCGTTTCCTTAATAACGGTCAACTCCCCCCTACTGATGCCATCCGTATCGAAGAATTAATTAACTACTTTAACTACGACTATCCCGAACCAGAAAGCGATCGCCCTTTCTCGATTACCACAGAAATTTCCCAAGCTCCTTGGAATCCCACTCACAAATTAGTTCACATTGGTATCCAGGGGGAAAAGATGGCAATTGAAGATTTGCCTCCCAGCAATCTAGTCTTTTTGCTGGATGTCTCTGGTTCTATGAATAATCCCAATAAGCTTCCCCTGCTCAAAGATGCTTTTCGGATGCTGGTCAATGAATTGAGAGAAGAAGACCAGGTCAGTATTGTCGTCTATGCTGGCGCTGCTGGCGTCGTTTTACCTCCTACTCCAGGCAACGATAAAGATAAAATCTTAACAGCTATTGAGAATCTCAATGCCGGGGGGTCTACTGCTGGGGGAGCAGGAATTCAACTGGCTTATAAACTCGCCCAGGATAATTTTATTAAATCAGGAAATAACCGAGTTATTCTAGCAACCGACGGAGACTTTAATGTCGGAGTTTCCAGTGATACCGAATTAGTTAAACTAATTGAACAGAAGCGAAAAAAAGGAGTTTTTCTGACCGTATTAGGATTTGGTACAGGTAATTTACAAGACTCAAAGATGGAGAAAATTGCTAATAAAGGCAATGGCAATTATGCTTATATTGATAACGAGTTAGAAGCTAAGAAAGTCCTGGTTAACGAAATCGGAGCCACTCTACTCACTATTGCCAAAGATGTCAAGATTCAAGTAGAGTTTAATCCTGCCAAAGTCCAAGCGTATCGTTTGATTGGTTATGAAAATCGGCGACTGAAGGATGAAGACTTTAATGATGATACTAAAGATGCCGGAGAATTAGGAGCAGGGCATACGGTCACGGCACTGTATGAAATTATTCCTGTGGGAGCGAAAACTAAGGTCAAATTACCAGATATTGACCCTCTGAAATATCAATCCAATGCTGCGTCAACCACTAATTCCAAAGAATTAATGCAGGTCAAGTTACGTTACAAAGAGCCTGACGGTAACACCTCTCAACTCCTCACCTATCCCTTGGTTGATAAAGCTGTAAAGCTAAACGATGCTTCCGATAACTTTAAATTTTCCGCTGCCGTTGCCAGTTTTGGTATGGTGTTAAGAGATTCTCCTTACAAAGGTAAAGCCAGTTTTGACCAAGCATTAACATTAGCAAAGGAATCCGAAGGGGTAGATTTAGAGGGGTATCGAGCTGAGTTTATTGATTTGGTTGAGAGTGCGGAGGAAATAGGGTATAGGGAATAGGGAATCGGGTTCTGGTGGTAGGTTAAGGGTTAGGGTCATCAATCAAATAATCAATGATAAAATTTAATTTGCTAATTAATTGTGCTTGATAACAATAAGATGTTTTGTGATTAAACAATTCATCTTATTGTTATCAGTCTTCAATAACGAATCGCACTGGTTGTTATAGCGTTTATAGGATTTATGAGGTACGCTTCTCAACCTCAAAGTCCCCCTTGATAAGGGGGATTTAGGGGGATCTCTTCTTGATGCAGCGCGGTCATGGGGGTTCCCCCCATGACCGCGCTGCATCGCTTTGTACCTTATGGCATAGATAATTGCTATATCTCGGATCAATTCCTACGAAAAATCCGATAAGCTAATCACATCAGCATAAGCAAAACCCAAAGCATTCATAAACGCCCCATGTACGTCTTGAGCGATAATCTTCTGATTCCCAAAAACCAGATCTCTAGTAGCACAGGCATCATGAACTACCTTACACTTAAAACCCAAATCAGCAGCAGCGCGAGTGGTAGCATCAATACACATGTGACTCATGGCACCGCAAATAACTAGCTGTTCAATGTCAGCTTGTTTGAGTTGATCCAGCAACGTAGTTTCCCGAAAGCTATTGGGATAATTTTTCGGGATTACAGTTTCACCAGGAAGGGGTTTAATACTCTCATGGATTTCAACTCCTTCAGTGCCTCGGATAAAGAAGCCTGCATTAGAATCAGTTTCAAAAAAGTGCTGTATGTGAAACGTTGGCAACTTGTTTGACCGAAAATGGTCTAGTAAATGTTGAGAATTTTGACTAGCTAAATTCATCCCCACTAATTCCATAGAACCACCAGGAAAGTAGTCATTTTGAATATCTACTAGTATCAGTGCTGTCTTCATTGCTATTCTTCGCCCCTGTTGTTACTTAACCCCTTTACATTATATAGCAATTATTCTACTCATGAGGTGCAAATCTCTGGGTTTTAGGGAGCAGGGAGCAGGGAGCAGGGAGCAGGGAATAGGGCATAGGGCATAGGGAATAGGGCATAGGGAATAGGGAACAAATAATGTGTACCTCATGAGTCCTATAAACGCTATAACCCACATTCCGCCGGTAGTAGCATAGGACTAAGTACTACAACCCTCCAACAGAATTTATAAGTTATTTTTGCTCTGGAAATTTTTATCATCCTGTATGATTGGCTAAACCTTTTATTTTTCGTTTCCTTGGAATTCTATGCACCCTGTATTCCATAGCTAACTATTTGGGAACTCTACGGTTAGGACTGTATAAAGCAGTATAGCAGTTCTCAATTAGGTGAAGTACTTTCGTATTAGGTTTTAGGGAGCTTGGGAGTAGGGGTCGGTTCCTCTTTCCTGTTCCCTGTTCCCTGTTCCCTGTTCCCTGTTCCCTGTTCCCTGTTCCCTGCTCCCTGCTCCCTGCTCCCTGCTCCGAAAGTACCTCACCTTAAAACCGATGTAAATCTTACCAGAGGAAATTAGCCCAAATGTCGGTTATCGATACAGATCAGGGTCGCAAATTTATTACCACTGAACCGATTACAGAAAGTGAAGAGACAGGAAAACAAAAAGTATGGGATGCCACTCGTAGTGCATTTTCAGAACGCAATTGTATTGGCTACTGGCGCTATCCTATTTTTGCTAAAGTAGGGGAAATCTCTAAAGAGCCTGATATTTTTATTACTGATCAAGACCTTGGTCTAGTAGTAATTAAAATCCAATCTATCACTATTGATGAAATTATTACTATTGATGGTGATCAGTGGCAACTCCAAAACTATTCCACCGCTGACCCAAATCCCTACCAACAAGCTGAACATCAGTTAAAAGCAATACTCGCTTTTTGCGATCGCGAACCTGCTATTTGGCGCAAAGTTACCGGTAGGGCGATGATTGCTCTTCCTTTAATTACTCAAGAACAATGGCAACACCACGGTTTTGACCAACTGCCAGATTGTCCTCCCATTATCTTCCAAGACCAACTGGGTAAAGTTAGCTTGCTAGAGTGTATTCAAGAAACTGAATCAGTGATACCAGGGGAAGACATAGATGATCAGCAGTGGAAGTTACTCTTATCTGTGATCAGCGGAGCACCAATTTTCCGTAAACCTCCGCGTACCCTAGTCTCTACCGAAGGCAAAACTCGCGCTAATGTTGTAGCCGCTTACACCCAACAACTCTACGAATTAGATTGGCAGCAGGAACACATTGGTAAAGAAATACCTCCTGGGTTTCAGCGGCTGCGGGGAATTGCAGGGTCAGGAAAAACAGTGCTGCTATGCCAAAAAGCTGCTCATATGCACTTGAAGCACCCAGACTGGACGATTGGGTTAGTGTTTTTTAGTCGCACCCTCTACGAATTGATGATTGGGTTAGTGGATCGATGGCTGCGTCGTTTCAGCAATGGTGATATCCAGTATGACCACAAGACTAATCAGAAACTGCGAGTGCTTCATGCTTGGGGTGCTAAGGATCAGCCTGGTTTGTACAGCACAATTTGCCAGTTAAATGGTGCTAGACCCAAATCCGCTGGGGATACTCGGGAAAGACAGCCCAATCGGGGTTTAGCAGAACTTTGTAAACGGCTATCGGAAGAAATCAAGATTGAACCCTGCTTTGATGCCATTTTAATTGATGAAGGACAAGACTTAGTTACTGAAGATTATTTAAAATTCCAGGGCAAACAAGCGATTTATTGGCTAGCTTATCAAGCCTTACGACCCGTTGACCCAGAACAGCCAGAACAACGGCGCTTAATCTGGGCGTATGACGAAGCTCAAAGCCTAGATACCTTAAAAATTCCTACCACAAAAGAACTGTTGGGTGAAAATCTCAGCCGACTTTTGTCACAAGGATCACAATACCCCGGTGGTATTAAAAAATCTGAAGTTATGCGGCGCTGCTACCGCACTCCTGGCTCAATTCTCACCGCTGCTCATGGGCTAGGAATGGGGTTGCTACGTCCTGAGGGGATGCTAACTGGAATTACCAGAAAGGAGGATTGGGAAAAAATTGGTTATGAAGTCAAAGGTAACTTTATTCCCGGTCAACAAATCACCATCCATCGTCCAAAAGAAAACTCCCCCAATCCAGTTCCTGAATTGTGGAGCACACCAGTATTAGACTTTGAAACCTATGGCTCTCGTCAGGAAGAAATGAGTGCGTTGGCCGATAAGATTATGCATAATCTGGTTGATGATGACCTGAAAGCCAGTAAAGAAATCTTAGTGCTAGTTTTAGGCTCCAGTTCTGAAGCAATTGAATTAGAAAATCATGTCGCTGTTGTTTTGATGGAGCAAGACATTGATATTTATATTCCCACAGCATTGGAGTTGAATGAACTAAAACCTCAATGGCCCCACATTGATCGCGATCGCTTCTGGAAAGATGGTGGGGTAACCATATCTCGTGTGCCCCGTGCTAAGGGTAATGAAGCCGATATGGTGTATGTAGTCGGTGTTGATAATGTTGCGAGGAACGAGAGTGATGTCAGTTTGCGTAACCAGCTATTTGTAGCATTAACTAGGGCGCGGGGCTGGGCAAGTGTCAGTGGAGTGGGTGACTATCCCATGTATAGCGAAATCCGCCAGGTCATTGAGAGTGGTGATACCTTCACCTTTACCTACAAGCGACCTCTAAAGCGGGATATTGGTGACCTTGAAGACAGTTAACCGTCACCAGTGTTCAACTTCGGAATAGTTCATGGTGGGCAGTGCAGCAGACAAATTTAGAAGCTTGTAAACCGCCTTCGTAAGCACTGCCCACCCTACGATTAATGACTCAATAAGCTTGGTTTATGGTGGGCAGTGCAGCAGACAAATTCAGAAGTTTGTAAAGGGCGTTGGTAAGCACTGCCCACCCTACGATTAATGACTCCATAAGCTTGGTTCATGGTGGGCAGTGCAGCAGACAAATTTAGAAGCTTGCAAACCGCCTTCGTAAGCACTGCCCACCCTACGATTAATGACTTATGGGCTAAACCCTTAATTTTTCGTTTCAGTGGGTAAGTCCTATCCTTTGAAATTATTGCCAGGATGGCCACATAATTACGTGAAATAGTTCTTTATTAATTAATATAGCCCTGTAGTTATTGATGTACACCTAACTATAGGTAATTTTTATTTATTTTTGTTTATGAGCTGGTCTAACCACTAGTAATCCTAAAAATTAACATTACTATCTAAATACAGTTTAATTGTTTTATTTTTGATTAAACTATTTGGCTTAATCAGGTAGATGCTTTGTGTTTAATAATTATAGATTTTGAAGATTTTTTTAATCAACCAATTTTATTGCTTATAAAATTATAAAACAAACAGATAATACTCACTATAGCAATTATCAGTACGAGTGAGGTGCAAAAGATTTTTTCACACTTCCCACACTTCCCATACTATTAGCCCTGCTCCCTGCTCCCTGCTCCCTGCTCCCTGCTCCCTTCTCCCTGCTCCCTGCTCCCT
>NZ_JAAHHS010000290.1 GCF_010692395.1 Moorena sp. SIO3H5 | reverse complement strand
TCACCAAAGCCCTAATCAAAAGTTTTTAGTGATTATTCGTCCTAGAGACTCCGAACTTTGGGGAATTTTTGTCGATGATCTACCCAATTTGGTGGAGTTACCCCAAGACATGATGCGACCTATCCCTAAGTCTTACCGTCACTCCAGTGTTCTGGAGATGATATCTCATGCAGCTGTTATATCAAACGAAGCATCTACTCAGAAAATTTTTCTTTTGGATTTACAGCAAGTCTGTGCCTTGACCCCTTAACCCTCAACAGTTATAGCCCTACGCCCAAAGTCCCTGTCAGCCATGCAAAGCGCGAGTGGTTTTGGGTCTGTGTGGGTCGGCAGGTTCCGCACCTTTTAAGCCCCGTGGATACAAACCCCGGTGAGGCCACTGCATCGCTTCAATTTGCAAACACTATTACACCCATTGCTATATCCCTGTTCTGTCATTTTCCGATAAGAAAGTCTCCAAAAGCTTTATCAGTGAGTCGATACAGGCAAAATTAATTTTTTGTTAGAAAAAAATATAGCACTTTTTAATTAGGTGAGGTACATTTTTTTGAGGTGCGACCCGAAAGTGCGACCCGTGATGGCGAGCAATCCCTTGACCGTAGGTCACGCGGGGCGCGTTCGCCATCACGGGTCGCACCTCTGCATTGCTATCAATAAACAATTAGAGAATTCCGATTTTGCTTTTGTTTTCCAAAAGTGACAGAAGTTGGGACAGCCCCCTGGTGTAAAGCACCACCCAAAGCCTCTCTTTCATTTTCCGCCTCTTTGCGCCTGGTTTAGATCGCCCACCGGTTTAACGCACCACTGGGTCAAACAGCTTTAATTAGATGCACCCCACGAAACTCAGTACACACGATTATTTCGCAGTTAATTCTTTTGAAAATAAATAATCCTTTTTTTAAAGACTTAATAAAGTTAGCTAGATTTTGTTGCTGATGTTACTTAGAGATGCTACATTTGCATGTTAGCAAAGTATACTACTACAATTAGCGGATATTAATCCTGATATATAGTTATGATTAAGGCAGTTTAACTTTTGTTAAATTTTAATTAAATAACCCTTATTTAAGGTAAAGTTAAGCAAATTAAGGTACTAATTTTAATTGAATTAGACTAACCGAGTTTTGCTGATGGTTAGTGAAACTCGATCATGGTGCATCTCCACAACCCTGGCTTAACTTGTCTCCTAAAATTACTATTTGGGTGCATTTATATAAAACCATTATTTAGGCAAAAATGGGGGGAAAACCCTATAATTAATAACAAATATATAACTGGCGTAAGTTCTAATAACTATACGTAATATCAAGATTAAAACTTATATTTTTAGGTATACAACTAATAAATATAGTCCTATTTTAGGATTAGATATTTACGTATATTTATTAGAACATTATTGACAAAAAATGCACTAATAAAAACGCTAAAAAACCAGGATTATTAATTGTTAAGTATTCATTGTTATTAATTGTTAGTTAGTTACTAATTACTAGTGGCATTGCTATATATCCATAGAGACACCAATGACGACTCAAAAAGTATTGACCACCGACAAACTGGCACAACAGATTCAAGCTTGCGCAACGGAGCAATTGACTGGTCGGTTAGAGATTGAAGATCCCCAAGGTCAGCAGTGGAGTCTTTTTTTTCACTTGGGTCGTTTGACTGGGGGTGCTAGTAAAATGCATCCCATTCGCCGTTGGTGTCGGCAGTTGTCTGTACACTGCCCAGAACTATCAGCATTTCCTGTGTGTCAGGGGTCGTCGGCTCAGCCGGTGTATTGGGATTACCCATCTCTAGCAGAACTAGTTAGACAGGGGAAAGTACCGCTAAAACAAATGAGGTCAGTTGTTGCTGGCAACTGTACAGAAATACTCTTCGATATCATCCAACGGCAGGAACAACTCCGCTGTGGTTCATCAGAGCAACTAACTTACAGGCAAATTCCTCAAGAGACTATTGATTCAACCTCTGATTCAAGGTTTGATTCAAGGTTTGATTCAAGGTTGGTAGTCATTCGAGCTGATCAAATTTTGCAACAGGCCAGGCAGGCTTGGGAACCTTGGCAACAGGCTGGTTTGGTAAATATTTCGCCTTCTTTGGCTCCGGTGATCTGGGATGCTGATAAATTGCGACAGCAGACCTCATTACTGGCCTACCATAACCTGACTACCTTGGTGGATGGCGATCGCACTTTGAGGGATTTAGCTCTGAGGTTGAAACAGAATCTTTTGGCTCTGAGCCAATCAATCATGCCCTATATCAGATTACAGGTCATGGGTCTGATCTCCGTTGGGGACTTCCGCTGTGATACTCACTTTAATAAAGCCACTAACCCAATGCCAGAAACTGCTGGAAGAAAAGGAGGACCAATTCAGACATTACCAGCTAGTCCCTTGGTAGTTTATATCGAAGACAGCCAAATTGATCGGCTGACCATGAGTCAAATTCTTGCCAATGCTGGGTATCGATTTATCAATGTTCAAGACCCCATCAAAGCCTTGCCGACCTTGCTAAAGCACAAACCACAGCTGATTTTCTTGGATTTGCTCATGCCAGTTTTAAACGGGTATGAAGTCTGTGCACAAATTCGTCGGGTTTCGGTGTTTCAAGACACGCCAGTAATTATGGTCACCAGTAATGACGGAATTGTAGACCGAGTGCGGGCAAAGATGGTTGGTTCTACGGACTTTTTAGCAAAGCCTATTACTCGCTCAAAGGTATTGACAATTCTACAAAGGCATCTCGGAGTTACTCGTAATATCCTGTCCGGTTGAATACTTACTTTAATAATTTAGCAAAGGTAACAGGGAGTAGGGAGTAGGGAGTAGGGAGTAGGAAAATTTCGATAAAAACTTATCACAATTAATTTTGTATACTTATTCATTAAATTTACTAAATATTAGTTTTAATCAAGAAAAGACCCATAAACAATTAAAATTTATAAAAAAAATAAAATTATCAATAATTTTATAGAAAAAAAATTATGACTACAGTCCTTTTGGTTGAAGATAGTTTAACGGAAAATGAGATGCTAAGTGCTTACCTCAGACAAGCTGGTCTCAAGGTAGTTAGTGTCACCAGTAGTGAGGATGCCCAGATTAAACTCCAGTCCCAGAAACCAGATGTAGTGATTCTTGATGTGATTTTGCCAGGACAAAGCGGGTTTGAACTGTGCCGGGAACTCAAGACTAATTCCAACACCCAAACCATCCCAGTGGTGATTTGCTCAACTAAAGGAACTGATGCTGACAAACTCTGGGGTTCGATGCTGGGAGCTGATGCCTATTTATCTAAACCGATAGACCAACAAGAACTAATACAAACAATCCAGCAATTGTTAGGCATTAGGTATTAGGTATTAGGTAATGTTAAACTCCCTTGACCCACTGGTAACACAAACCAATCAAGACCTACTAAACTTAGATCCACTAACCCCAGAAACCCGAGTGCGGTTGCTGCGTTTTCCTCTTGGCTTTGAGGACAGTGTTCTGTTGCCCCTAGAGCAGATTACGGAAATTATCAGGGTGAATGTGCCAGACATTCTACTGGTACCGGAAATGCCCAGTTGCATTGTGGGAATTGGTAATTGGCGTTCAGAAATGCTCTGGTTGGTAGACCTAAACGAGCTGGTTGGCTATCCACCTTTGTCGGAGCAAGGCCAAGTTTCGGTATCTCCTGTGGCCATAGTGGTTCAGGTCAATGACGAGTCTGTGGGTTTGGTGGTGTCGCAAGTCAATGAGATTGAGTTACATGAATTGGAACAACTCCAGCCAGCGACTCCTGGCTTATTTCCTCAATCGCTACTGCCTTTTCTCCTGGGTTACCTACCTGGGGATGGCGGTGCAGTCTTAGATGTCACGGCTATTACTAAGTGTCCCCTATGGCAGACACATGAACGAGGGGAGTCTTGGGGAGGGGAGTCTTGAGGTTTTTCGACTTAGCCTCCTCCGAGATCTGGCAATTGATCAGGGCAATCATCAGGAGTTTTGATCAACCAAATCAATCCCATCAAACCAATGATGACTGGTTGACAAGCTCGTCACTAACTCTGCCCATTGAACAGTCTATTGGCAGGTTTACTACCAACTCGATCGGCCCTGAACTGCCATCATGGTCGGCAATTTTCCTTAAACCAGATGTTGAAAAAACCCAAACCATAACTATGCCACAATTTGATAAATCTGAGGAAATACTCAGTTCTAAGTCTCAACTTAATCAATCCTCAAGTAATGGCAATGGCAAAGGGACACCTACCGGGGTTAAGTTCCACCTAGCCGTGGATATTGAGCAACACTGCAAGGGTGAGCGGCAGTGGTTATTCCACCTGGCCACCCAAATGCGCAAAGCAGAAACTAGTGATGCCCTGTTGAGCACCACCGTGACTGAGGTTAGCCAGCGTTTACGGGTAGACCGAGCCTTGATTTTTCGCTTCCAGTCCGAGAATCGGGGTACAGTGCTAGTTGAGTCGATGGTGGGTGGCTATACTCCCAGCCAGGGGGAGTACCTGCCGGTAATTGCTTTTGGAGCTGAGAATCGCTCAGCCTACGAGCAACAAGAAGTTGTAGCCCTTAATGATATTAATGACCGGGCTCTAAGTCCGTTTCAACTCCAACTGCTAGAACGATTCCAGGTCAAAGCTAGCTTAAGTCTACCGATTTTGATCGAGGGGCAACTGTGGGGCTTACTAGTGGTGCAGCAATGTTCTGGTTCACGAGAATGGCAGGAAGCTGACATGAGTTTGCTCTACCAAGTTGTGACTGAACTGAGGCTGAGTCTACAGCCAGTGGAATCTTTTACCCGACGGCGAGAGCAGGTGAAGCAGGAAAAGGTCTTGGCTCAAATCTTGGCCACAATTCCACCGTCAAATGTGCCGGAGATTGCCCTGGGCAATATTTGTGAAGAACTACGCCTGTTTTTCAAGGCGGATCGGGTAGTGGTTTATCGCTTCAATCCAGACTGGAGTGGTGAATTTGTGGCTGAGTCAGTTGCAGATGGTTGGGTGAAGCTGCTCCAAGACCAAAAGCAAAATCCTAACCTGACATCAGCAGATATATTGTCCTCTAAGCGCTGTACCGTCAAGCAAATCGGATCTGTGGCCAGCCCCAATACCGATACCTATTTAAAGCAGACACAAGGGGGCAGCTATTTCAAAGGTCAGCAGGTAGAGCGAGTTGACGACATCTATGCCGCTGGTTTTTCTCAGTGCTACATTGAAACCTTAGAAAAATACCAGACTAAAGCTTATATTATAGCCCCAATCTTTGATGGTGAAAACCTCTGGGGCTTATTCGCCGTTTACCAGAACTCTCGCCCTCGGCGCTGGCAAGATAGTGAAATGATGCTGCTGTCATTACTCAGTGACCGTCTCAGTAGTATTCTCAAACAATTGGACATTACAGCCCAGCTACAGGAGACATCAGAGCAACTGGATATTGCTGTTCAGGGGGAAAAAATAGCAAGTCGCTTGCTTGATAAGATACTTAAGAGTTCCGACTGGAACAGTGTTTTCCAGACTGCTACTGAAGAAATCCGGCAGCAGCTGAAGTGCGATCGCGTCGCTGTCTATCGCTTCAATCGAGACTGGAGTGGTGAGTTTGTGGCTGAGGATGTGGCACATGGTTGGATACCGTTAGTTGGATCGAGTATTAAAAAAGTCTGGCGCGATACCTATTTGGAGGAAACCCAAGGCGGTAGGTATCGCCACAATGAAACCTTAGCCGTTGATGACATTTACAAGGTTGGTCACGATCAATGTCACATTGACCTGTTGGAGCAATTTCAGGCAAAAGCTTATGTGATTGTACCGATTCTGCAAGGGAAAACCTTGTGGGGTTTACTGGCAGCTTACCAGAACAATGGCCCTCGTCACTGGCAGAAAATCGAGGTGGGTATACTGGCTCAGATGGGCCGACAATTTGGGGTTGGCCTCCAGCAAACGGAGTATGTTGAGCAACTGCGATCACAATCCAAGCAACTGCTATTGGCTGCAGATCTAGACAAATCAGCGGTTAAAGTCATCAACAAGATCCGGCAATCTCGGAAACTGGATACCATTTTCAAGACCACGACCATAGAAATTCGTAAGCTTCTGATGGTTGACCGGGTGGGTCTGTTTCGCTTTGACCCTGAGTCCGGTTTTAATGATGGACAGTTGGTGTCTGAAGATGTAGTCAATGGGTACGATGCTATCTTTGGTAGCAAGATTCATGACCATTGCTTTAGTGAACAGTATTCCCAGCACTATGTCGAAGGACGAGTACATGCAGTTGCTGATATCTACAATGGGGACCTCAGTGATTGCTACATTGAGCTGCTAGCTCAGTTTCAAGTCCGGGCTAACCTGGTGGTGCCATTGCGTAAAGGACCATTACTGTGGGGATTGTTGTGCATTCACCAATGCAGTAAGCCCCGTCAATGGCAGGAGTATGAGATTGATTTTGCCAAGCAGATTGCCCTTCACTTTGAAGTTGCCCTACAACAAACAGAGTACCTAGCGCAAGTAGAGGCCAAATCCACCCAGGTCGCTAAAATCGCACAGATGGAGCGAGCGGTAGTTGGAATCATCAACAAGATCCGTCAGTCTCGAAACCTCGATACCATTTTCAAGACAACTGCTATCGAAATTCGTAAGCTTCTTCAGGTTGACCGGGTGGGTGTATTTAAGTTTTATCCTAACTCTGGCTTTGATGATGGGGAATTGGTATCTGAGGATGTGGCATCAGGCTACAATGCCGTGCTAGGAATCAAAGTTAACGACCACTGCTTTGGTGAACAGTATGCCCCTCACTATACCGAAGGACGAGTGCAAGCGGTTGCTGATGTGTACAATGCTGGACTGAGCGATTGCCATATTGAGCTGCTGGCTCAGTTCCAAGTCCGAGCTAATCTAGTTGTCCCCCTACTTCAAGGACCATTATTGTGGGGATTGTTGTGCATTCACCAATGCAGTCAGCCTCGTCAATGGCAGGAGTATGAGATTGATTTTGCCAAGCAGCTTGCTCTGCACTTTGGGGTAGCCCTACAGCAATTGAGCTACCTCGATCAAGTGGAGGCCAAATCCCATCAGCTTGGCCAAGCTGCTGTGCGGGAACGAGTAGTCGCAAGCCTTAGCAACCATTTGTCCCAGTCTGTAGATGTTTATAGTATCTTCCAGAGTATTACCAAAGAGTTGCGGCAAGTGTTGGGAGCTGACCGGGTAGTAATCTATTGCTTCAACTCCGACTGGAGTGGTGAGTTTGTGGCTGAATCCGTTGCCCCTGGCTGGCTTTCTTTGATCACTGAACAAGAAAGAGACGACCGCCTTAAGGTGGATACAACGGCTTCTGAGCGCTGCACCGTTACTGCCCTGAGTGTTAATTCTCGTCATCATGTTGATACCTGCTTGCAAGAAACCCAGGGTGGGGACTTCGCCCAAGGTGACCGCTTCAAGAAGGTTGATGACATCTATGCCATGGGTTTCTCTCCGTGCTACATCAACACTCTGGAACAGTACCAAGCCAGGGCATATCTGATTATGCCGATTTTCCAAGGTGAAAAGCTCTGGGGGCTCCTGGCAGCGTACCAAAATACGGGAACCCGTCAGTGGCAAGATACCGATGTCACCCTGATGCTCCAGATTAGTAATTCCCTGGGATTAGCCTTGCAGCGATCCCATTACCTAGATCAGTTACGAGCCCAATCTAGCCAACTCAGCAAAGCAGCTCAAATTGCTCAGGGGGTAACCAAAATAGTCGGTAAGCTATTCCAGTCTCGGGAGATAACGAAAATCTATGGTATCACCACCCAAGACGTCCGGCAGTTGCTCAAATGCGATCGCGTAGCCGTCTATCAATTCAATCGAGATTGGACTGGTCAGTTTGTGGCTGAGGCAGTTGCCACCGGTTGGTTACCATGGGTGGGAGCGGATATGGAAGCTTTCTGGCCTGATACTTATCTACAAGACACCCAGGGAGGTCGGTATCGCAATCGTGAAAGCTTAGCAGTTGATGACATTTACACCTTTGGTTATTCTGACGGTTATCTGGAAACCCTAGAGCAATATGAGGTTAAGGCTTATATGCTGGCACCGATTTTTATTGAAGGAACCTTATGGGGTTTACTGGGTACCTACCAAAATACTGGTCCTCGTAACTGGCAAGAGTTTGAACTCAACGCCCTGGCTCAGATTGGGGTGCAAGTGGGTGCAGCCCTGAAACAGGCTGAGTATCTCGCACAAATCCAGAACCAGTCCCAGCAACTGACCAATGCCGCACAACGGGAGAAAGCCGACAAAGAAGCGGTACAGCGGGAGGTCATGCAGTTGCTCTCAGCAGTGCGGCCAGCTCTAGAAGGAGACCTCACTGTCCGAGCTCCGGTCACCAACAATGAAGTAGGTACGATTGCTGATGCCTACAACAACACCTTACAAAGCCTGCGCCGAATCGTGACTCAAGTGCAGGAAGCCTCGAGGAAAGTTGCCCAAACGTCTGTTGAGAGGGAGTCCTCCATTGCCTTGCTCACAGCCCAAGCCCAGCAGCAATTTATGGCTCTTGGTCAAGCCTTAGAGCAGATCCAGACCATGGTTAATTCTACAGACGCTGTTGGTCAGAGTGCTCAACTCGTAGAAGTGGCAGTCCAAACCGCTAACCAAACCCTCCAAGAAGGGGATGCAGCAATGAACCGTACTGTAGATGGAATTCTCGAAATCCGGGAGACAGTTGCAGAAACCAGCAAACGGCTTAAGCGCCTGAGCGAATCGTCCCAGAAGGTTTCAAGGGTGGTTAACCTAATTAGCAACTTTACGAATCAGACCCAATTGCTAGCGTTGAATGCAGCCATTGAAGCCACCAGGGCCGGTGAGTATGGACGAGGTTTTGTAGTTGTTGCCGATGAAGTGCGTTCTCTAGCGCGTCAGTCAGCGGAAGCCACCACTGAAATCGAGCAGTTGGTGCAAGAGATCCAGAAGAGTACCGCTGAGGTTTCTACAGCCATGGATAAAGGGATTCAACAGGTTGCTCAAGGAACGGCAATGGTACAAGATACCCGTCTAACTCTCAATGCTATTGTTGAAGCCACCAGCCAAATCAGCCAGCTCGTAGACGGTATTACCCAAGCCACCCAGGTACAGACCGAAGAGTTCCAATCCGTGACCACTACCATGACTGAGGTCGCAGGAATTGCCAACAAGACCTCTTCCGATGCCATGGAAATTTCTACCTCTTTCCAAGAACTCCTAGCCATGGCGAAGAATCTTCAATCCAGTGCTGACCAGTTCAAGGTTGAGTAGTCAAAAGCCATTGCTAAAACGCATTTAATATAAATTAAAGCAAGGCATGCATGCTAAAGGCAAAATGGGACTGGGATATATCTTTTTTATTTGATTTCAGACTAGATGCATTGTAAATTCACAACAGGTTAATTAAAAATTATAACTGTTTATTTTTTTATATCATTTTGGTAAAAAAATACTAATAATACTAGCATTTTTTAGTCTAATCAGGTAGATATAAGTTTTTTTATTTTATCCCTAATCCCTAATCCCTACTCCCTACTCCCTAAGAATAAAATACCTCACCCAATTGATAACTGCTCTAATGACTAATGACCCGAAAATTCGTGAGCAAAGCTATCGCTACTTTCTCCAAGAAGCACCGGAACTGCTGCAAGTTTTGGAAAACGATTTGCTGAGTTTGCCAGAACACTATAGCATCAATAAAGTCAACAACTTGATGCGCACTACCCATACCCTCAAAGGCGCAGCAGCTAGCATTGGCTTGGAAACAATTGCCACGGTAGCTCACTCCTTGGAGGATATTTTTAAAGCTCTGTTTAACCCCGACTTGTCCATTGATCCAGAAATTGAAGCCTTACTCTTTCAAGCTTATGAGTGTCTCCGTCTACCTCTGACCGCTGAACTCACAGGGGGGCAAATCGATGACACTGAAATCAAG